>NZ_JBHIME010000059.1:0-484 GCF_042193875.1 Bartonella sp. OC68QHHN
GAGCTACCAACTCTTTTTCCGAAGGTAACTGGCTTCAGCAGAGCGCAGATACCAAATACTGTTCTTCTAGTGTAGCCGTAGTTAGGCCACCACTTCAAGAACTCTGTAGCACCGCCTACATACCTCGCTCTGCTAATCCTGTTACCAGTGGCTGCTGCCAGTGGCGATAAGTCGTGTCTTACCGGGTTGGACTCAAGACGATAGTTGCCGGATAAGGCGCAGCGGTCGGGCTGAACGGGGGGTTCGTGCACACAGCCCAGCTTGGAGCGAACGACCTACACCGAACTGAGATACCTACAGCGTGAGCTATGAGAAAGCGCCACGCTTCCCGAAGGGAGAAAGGCGGACAGGTATCCGGTAAGCGGCAGGGTCGGAACAGGAGAGCGCACGAGGGAGCTTCCAGGGGGAAACGCCTGGTATCTTTATAGTCCTGTCGGGTTTCGCCACCTCTGACTTGAGCGTCGATTTTTGTGATGCTCGTCAG
>NZ_JBHIME010000059.1:496-1162 GCF_042193875.1 Bartonella sp. OC68QHHN
AATTCCTTTATAGTCCTGTCGGGTTTCGCCACCTCTGACTTGAGCGTCGATTTTTGTGATGCTCGTCAGGGGGGCGGAGCCTATGGAAAAACGCCAGCAACGCGGATCACAACAAAAAGCCCGCTCATTAGGCGGGCTAAATTCTCATGTTTGACAGCTTATCATCGATAAGCTAGCGGCCGCTAGCTTTAATGAGTTATCGAGATTTTCAGGAGCTAAGGAAGCTAAAATGGAGAAAAAAATCACTGGATATACCACCGTTGATATATCCCAATGGCATCGTAAAGAACATTTTGAGGCATTTCAGTCAGTTGCTCAATGTACCTATAACCAGACCGTTCAGCTGGATATTACGGCCTTTTTAAAGACCGTAAAGAAAAATAAGCACAAGTTTTATCCGGCCTTTATTCACATTCTTGCCCGCCTGATGAATGCTCATCCGGAGTTCCGTATGGCAATGAAAGACGGTGAGCTGGTGATATGGGATAGTGTTCACCCTTGTTACACCGTTTTCCATGAGCAAACTGAAACGTTTTCATCGCTCTGGAGTGAATACCACGACGATTTCCGGCAGTTTCTACACATATATTCGCAAGATGTGGCGTGTTACGGTGAAAACCTGGCCTATTTCCCTAAAGGGTTTATTGAGAATATGTTTTTCGTCTC
>NZ_JBHIME010000055.1:0-16967 GCF_042193875.1 Bartonella sp. OC68QHHN
TGAATATGCTGGAGATACAATGTCTTTTTGACAATTATGTTCCAAAAGCGGTAAAGAAACCCTAAAAAGGTAGAGGAAAATACTTTAAATAAATGTTTGTTATGAGAAGTAAAATGTGGCTATACAACTCGAAAGATCTCATTTATGCTTGAAGAAAGATGTGTTCGTGTGATCACTTTATCTCTTATGAGACGGGATAATTTATAATTGCACCTCGTGTCCTGGGGGAAGCAGAAGCTGTTGAAGCTGTTTCTTGTGCTGTAGGGTGTGTGGGGTGTGTTTGCAAGGCTGCAAGATCTTAATTGTCGGCTCGGCTTTTTTCTGTTTTTGGGACTTCTTGAGGTCCGGAAAACCGAATTAACCAAAGCAAAAGTATTGTATATCATCAGGGAATTTATTGGTTTTTTAAGTTTTTGTTTAGAGCTGTTAATGGAGAATTTTGTTGAGCGTCCAAGGTGTAAAGAGATTAAGCGTTTTTTTACATCATGAGCTGGTCGCGCAAAATGATGTCATATGTTTGTTTTATTAGGGCTCTGTTGGAAAATTTGAAAAGAGTGTTTGCATGACAAGAGATTGTTTTTATAATAATTTTTTGATCAACATATGATCAGCAGTATCAAGGGGGATGTTGATGTTTTAGGCGCATATTGATTGATCCTCCTGTGCCGTATAGAAATTTTTTCATAAAAAGTATGACTGTTCTTGTGTGAGGCTTCTTTTGGTTGTTGATGGTGTCCCTTGTGTTTGAGGATAAAAAGTAAAATTTCTTAGTCATTGTTTGCTTTTTTCTAAGAAATCATGTTCGCTATAATTTTCCTCTTTATCTGCTGCTTTTATGACGAATAGTATGTTTTGATGATCAAAAAAATATTAATAAGCTGCAATTTAAAAAGCCGAGATAAGTGAAAAGGGAGGAAAGACCTTTGATTTTACGCTCTCCTCCTTGTTATTTTACTTAGAAATAATACTCGAAAAATTATTTCAATCTTTTAAGTAAAAACTCCCAACACCAAGAGGGCAGATTCAAAATGTTTGAGGCAATGTCTGACAATTTTAAGATTATATTCAAAATTGGCTTTTTTGTTGTGTCTTCGGTTTTGGGATGAGATGTAATATGCATATGTCCTGATGGACTATTTTGTATGAAGATACCGTAATTTATAATGTTCATTTGAATCGGTGTATTAGAAGGATTATGTACTGTTATTGGTGTATAGTCGCTAAAGATTTCTTCTTTTTTGTTTTTTATATCCTGTGTTTCAAATGTATCTTTATACAAACTATTTTTGCATTTTTCCAAAATGGTGTTGCTGAAAATACAGACACTCATTATTTTTTCTATGTGTGTTTTTATTGCATGGATAAAACTTTCGATATAGTTTGTGAATGGATTTTTCAAAGCCATTTTAATACCGTTACTGATGCTGATTATTTTGTCGAGCGCTTCTTTTACTGAGGAGTCCAAAATATCTTTGATATTTGAAAAGTCATGCTTATCAAGTTTGTTGATCATATCATAAGACCATCCTGAAAGACAGGCAATCATTTCTATTGTTTGCTTGATCCCTTCCTTTTTGCTTATCGCTCTTAAGTCTTTAACTTTTGCACGTCGTAAACTAATCTCTGTATATGTTTTCCCTTCAACTGTAAGAGGTATCAGTAATGGGACGCGTGTTATTTCTATTATGCACATTCACAGCTCCTGTGAGTCAATTAAATAAAACATATTAAATTACAGTATTATATTTATCAAGATGTTATACAGCTTTTTTAATTTTTTATCTTAAGTAAAAAGTTTTATGAAATGAGCAAAATATATTTGTTTTTTTTGCAGAAGTGTCATTATACTCTATGAGCTGATAGACCTAAATTCTTTACAATAAAGATTTGTGTTGATAGGGTCTTCAAGCTATTGTTGTGTTATGCGCTGTGTTTATACCGTAGTGATTTTGGGGTAGAGACGTTAGAGATTGTTTTTCTGCTTTGCGTTTTATCGATCAACTTTGATGGATATTGTATAGAAAGTGGGACTGTTGCCGTGGAGAGAGATTGTGTTTTTGCTTATGATATCAATGAAAAAAGCAGCGGAAGATTACGGCAAAGTGTTTGTACAGGAGAGCTTATTTAGGGGATAACTTTTTGTCCCATGAGGTCTGTAAAACAAAACGCTGTCTATAAGAAAAATAATATTTTTATAAAGTAAAATAATAACACTTTTAATAATTATTATTTGTATGTATAAGCATAAAATATAATTATATTTTTTATATTTAATTAAATACTATTTAATCTCTAACTAAAAAGTGTGATTTTCTTTATGATTCATAAATATAACTTGCTATTTATTATACTTATTGTATGTTTATCAACGGGGGGATTGCTTTCTACCGATATTTTTTTACCAGCACTGGGAGAGATGCGTCAATATTATAAAGTGACACAATCTCAAATTCAGAGTGCAGTGGCAGTTTTTTTGTTGGCATTGGCAGTTGGACAGCTCATTTATGGGCCGCTGAGTGATAATTTTGGGCGTAAAAAAACACTGCTATTGGGCTTATTTTTATGGTTGTTTACGACCATTGGTGTAATTTATACGGTTCATATTCACGCTTTTCTTGTGTTACGTTTTTTGCAAGGTCTTGGTGCTTGTGCAGGACTTGTCTTAAGTCGTGCAATTATCAATGATTTGTTGGATAAAAAAGCAGCCGGAAAACTTTATTTGATTGTTTTCCCTTTTATTGGAATGTCACCAGCACTTGCGCCTTTCATTGGTGGACTTTTGATACAAGCATTTCATTGGCAGGCAACTTTTATCTTTTTAAGCTTTTTTATATTTTTGACCATTTTGTTGTGTTGTTTTGTGCTAACTGAAACTCTGCCTCCTCAAAAGCGGCAGCATTTTTCTCCTGTAGGATTTATGAAGGCATATTTAGGGGTTCTTAGAAATAAGCAATTTATTTTTTATGCACTTATTCCGTGTTTTTCTTACGCTGCCTATTTTGCTTATATTGTGGAATCGCCTTTTTTACTCACGATTTTGGGTCTATCACCGATACACATTAGTTATAGCTATATTGGTGTCTCACTGCCCTATATTTTGGGAAATCTTTTGGCACGATGGTTTTTCGAACGCGAGTCTATGGAAAAAACTGTCTGTCGAGGGTACATTATTTTTGTTATAGGAGGCGTGCTCTTTGCTGTGCAAATGTATCTAAGCCCATGGCCCCTTGTGACAAGTTTTATTGCTATTGCTGTTCTTACTTTTGGTAATGGTTTTTTATTGCCGTTAGGAACAGCGTTGGCTATTTCATCGCATCCGCAAGCTGCTGGAGCGGCTTCTGGTGTTATGGGGTCTTTGCAATTAGGAAGTGCGGCGCTAAGTGCGGCGGTTATCGGAAAGATATCTGGCCATAGCCCACGGGCTATGGCAACTTTGTTAGCTGTGTGTTGCGTGATTGGTTTTATCATTTATATTCGCAAAGTGCGTGAGTTTATGATCTTAGAAATGAGCTGAATGAAATGATAAAATAAAGCATTATACAGAAATGTTTTTGATGTTTTACACGAATGGGGCATCTGTACATTAGATGAATTTTTTATTAAGTTGTTTGATTGAGTGGGTTTAAAATTTGTTACAAGCTTAGTTTGAGTTTAACAAATCGATTATTATGGGTGGGAAAACTTCCTCCTATAATGCATGTTTGAAAATAAGGGGAGGAATTGATCAATGAGCCTTCCTATTATTATTCTTTCTCCTGTAATGCCAATTTGGGATGGTGGTGTTTTTTGTTCTCCATTGACAAAGCTATGCTTATCAAAAGGATTTCCTGTCACGCTGCTGGATACGCTTTCTCTTTTTCCTAAGAGTTCTCATGTTCTCAATCATTCTGCTGTAGACATTTTATCTTTTATGGCAGAAAAACTTAAAAGTTATTTTAAAGAGCCCGCAGTGCTTGTGGGATTTTCTATGGCTGGAACATTGGTACAAATATTGGCAGCACGGCTTCCTAATGTTCAAGCTGTACTTGCTGTGAATGCACCTGGCTATCCAGATAAGGTTTTGCAACGGCGCCTTAGAGATATTCTTGTTTACTTAGAAAATAATGATTTGTCGGGAGCTTTGGAAACACTCAATGGTTTTATGCATCCTTCTGGCATTATGAAAAAAAGGGTTTTATTGGAGGTTCCTGATGAACAAAAAAGCGCGGCAATTGAACGCATGGCAAGAGGGTTTAAACTCTTATTGGCGATGGATGCTAGAGATGAAATAGTTAAGTATAAGGGGAAGTTTTTAGCTTTAGTAGGAGAAAAGTCACAACTTGCAACGGTAGATAATCAGACGAAAAGCCCTTGTTTCAATCATGAATATAAGATCATCTCTGGTGTTGGTACACGTTTGTGGGAGGATAATCCTATTATGACGGATGCAGTCATTGATGAATGGATGGATGGATTATGAAAAAGAAAGTTCTTGTATTACCTGGTGATGGGATAGGACCAGAGGTTTGTGAAGCTGCGCTGATGGTCTTAGAGCAATTTCAATTGCCAATTGAGTTTACTTATGGTGATATTGGTTTTGAATGTTGGAAACAGGGAGGAGATCCTGTCCCTCAAGCAACTTGGCAAAAAATTACTCAGAGTGATGCGATTTTACTTGGAGCTGTGACCAGTAAAGGAAAAGAAGCGGCGTTAAAAGAACTTAAACCGCATTTAAAAGAGCAAAACCTTGCCTATGTTTCTCCTGTACTTCAGCTTCGCCAAAAATTAGGGTTGTTTGCAAATATACGCCCTATAAGATACATCTTTGGTCCGAGAAAACCTTTTCATTTTTGTGTTATCAGAGAAAAAAGTGAAGGACTTTATGCTGGATTGGATTTTCGGGGTATCACTCCTGAAATAGCCGCTTGGTTAAGACATCCCAATTTGACAAAATATGGGCTTGAAGAAGCCGCGTGGACAGTCCGTTTGCAGACACGCTTTGGTTTAGAGCGGTTATTCGAATACGCTTTTTCTTATGCAAAGAAATATGGCGTGAGGCGAGTTACTTTTGCTGATAAGCCTAATGTTATGCGAGAAAGTGGGCAATTTTCTCGAGAAATTTTTGAGAAAATTGCGCAAAACTATCCGGAAATTGAAGCAGATATTTATAATGTTGATGCGGTTGCTTTATGGATTGCAACGAAGCCAGAGCAGTTTGGCGTGATTGTTGCTGAAAACATGTTTGGCAATATTCTCTCTGATCTTGGCTCTGGAGTAATGGGGGGATTGGGGCTTGCTCCTAGTGCAAATGTGGGGAGCGAGATTACTTATTTTGAACCTGTTCATGGAAGCGCACTACGCATTGCTGGACAAAATAAAGCAAATCCTTCTGCGATGCTTTATACCACGGCTTTACTTTTAGAGCATTTAGGCTTTCAGGAGGAAGCAAAACAATTATCTGAGAGTGTTGATCAGGTTATTCGTGCTGGAAAAACTGTTACCTATGATTTGGGAGGTTTAGCTACTACTCATCAGATGGCTAAAGCTGTTCTTAATTCTCTTGTGAATCCTGTCTCTGTTTGTCATGCGGCAATTATTACCGTTGGTGATGAACTCCTTTCAGGACAATATTTGAATACGAGTTTACAAGATTTAAGTCAAAGCTTAAACAAGAGGAATATTCAAGTCACACGTCATTTTGTTTGTGCTGATCAATTAAAGCACATCAGCGAGACTGTTGTTTCTTGTCTTGGACAAGAAGATCTTATCATTATCAGTGGGGGATTGGGACCAACATCAGATGATAAAACACGGGATGGAGTTGCTCAAGCTGTAAAGCAGCCTTTGGTACATCATGAAGATGTTTGGCAAACAATAAAAGGTCAATTACAACGATTAGGGATTACGGCAGATAAGAGTAATGCGCGTCAAGCATTGTTTCCTAAGACAGCAACCGTGCTTGATAATCCTACAGGCACAGCACCAGGGTTTTATCTCTCTTGCGATGGAAGTACGCTTGTTGTTTTGCCTGGTCCGCCCTCACAGGCTCTTGCGCTTTTAGAGAATTATTTAGAACACAATGAGAAGAACTATTCTTCTGTATCGCGTGCGGGGTATGCGTGGACTTTGATTGGAATTGATGAAAGTAGCATTGCGCAGTGGGTTGATTGTCATCTTGAAAATGAGCCATTTGAACGGCATTTTTTATGGAAAAGTCCTTATGTTCTTGTACAGCTTGTTGGTCAATCAGAAGCGCCCTTGGGACAACATTTCGTGGAAGAATTTGAAAATCATTTTCACCCCTATTTGGTTGGTGCAGAAGTTACTACTGCTTGTAAACAATTAGCGATGCATGCAGAGGTTCATTGGTCTTCCAGTGATCAACATCTTTTAAAATATTTTCAACCAATCAAAAAAAGTACAAAGGATATTCCAAAGCTTGAGGTTGAAGTGAGCTTATCACCTTTCATCAAGACATTAGAAAATCAAGAAGAAAGCCTTGGACATGCCACGATGACTATACGGATGAAAGGTTATGACGATGATTGTATAACTTTTCCCTATACGCGACCACTTTTAGGTGCCGTCTTACAAGAATATGCAGCTTGGTTGGTTTTAAAAAGATATTTGCAAACTGAGAAAAGCAAATGAACCTCTACAGGGACGTAAAAATATTGTTTAACTTATTGAATGCTCTATTGTAAGAAGTATTTTTATTCTTTTTTAAGTGGTTTTTGTCTATAGGTTCATTTCTCTTTTGATGTTTAAGTCAATGACTTTGATTGATTCAAGATAAGAAAGACTTTACTATATTAGACTCTTTACATTCGATATTTATAATCGATTAATTATTATTATAAATCAATATGTTACCTTCTATAGAGCCTATGAAAGGAATTCAGAGACTTCGTGTGCTTCAAGCGTTGCAAATAATTGAGATTCTTTGTAAATCAAAAAGCGATGTTGTGAAAAGACAAGAAGTCGTGTCATTTACAGGAAAGCTTTGCAAATTTTATTGAAAAATATGTTTGTGAAGAGTTTATTGTAAATATGTGTCGTTCATTTATCTGGTAATAAACTTCTGTAAAGAGCTCATAAAATTTTTTCTTTAAGTTTTGGTGTGATTGCATGATCGTTGGGTGTTCGCTTCCGAGGAGTGATATTTCTCAATTTGATAACAGGCAGAACTATTTTTTCTGTAAGACGTGAAGATTTAAGGAGTGATCATTTTACGCTTTTGTTTTCTTTTCGATTAGTAATTTGTAGGAATTTGTTTGGGGAAAATATTTGGTGTGGAGTGTTTGTGAATTTGGTTAAAAACATTTTACGTATGTGTGGAGGAGAAATAAAAATGTGTCTTAATTGTTGATAAGAGTGTCAATGTTTTTGATGAACAAGTTTTGGGCGTAATTCTTAGTATCTAGAGGGGAATTTCATTGCAAATCTGTTGTGATGCGCAGTGGTTTTTTAAAGCAAAAAAGAAAGGGCTTTTATGTATCAGATTGATTACAACAGTTATCGTTCTGTCAAGAGTTTTAATCGTCGCGTTCGTTTTCTCGTTATGCATTATACGGCTCTTGATTTTAAAGCTTCAATTATGGCGCTTACAGGAGAAAAGGTTAGTGCACACTATCTTGTACCCGATCCTTCAGAGCAGACATATTGTGAGGCAGGCTTTAAGGACATGCGTATTTTTAATCTGGTCGATGAAAATGAGCGTGCATGGCATGCGGGTGTGAGTTCATGGGCTGGACACAGCCATCTCAATGATGCATCTATCGGAGTTGAAATCGTTAATTTAGCGACTGGTCATTCTGAGCCTTCAGAAGAAACAGTTGATTTAATGACTTATCATGATCAGGGGTTTATATTTCCTCCTTATAATCCAATACAAATTGATGCCGTTAAGGAACTTGCATTGAATATTCTTCAACGGTATCCCGATATTATGCCAACTGATGTTGTGGGACATAGTGATATTGCCATTGGAAGGAAAAGTGATCCAGGAGCAGCTTTCCCATGGAGAGAACTTTATAGGGCTGGTATAGGGGCATGGTATGATGATGAACTAAAAACTCATTACCAAGAGCAATTCTCTAAGAATTTTCCACCCAAAGAAGATGTTTTGGTGAAGCTAAAATGTTATGGATATGACATTTCTGCTGCGTGTACTCAAACAGGATACAAAGATCTGATTCGAGCATTTCAACTTCATTTTCGTCAAGAAAATTATGATGGGATTCTAGATGTTGAAACAGCAGCAATTCTTTATGCATTGGTTGATAAATATTTTCCGTGAATTCAATGTGTTTTAATTGAAAATATGGTTATGATTACGTGGAAGCCTTTTTATTCTCAAGAGAGGCTCCTTTTTGCCAATTGGCTTTATGTAAAAAGGGGCATTAAGCGTGTAAAAAATCCCATGTACGGTATAAGGCGTTTTATGGAAACATAGCTCTACAGAAAGCTCTATGATTTGCAGAGATTAAATTTTACTGTTTCTTTGTCTTATATTTTCTTTCCTTTAAAAATGAGCTAAATCAAGATGTTGCGTATATAACGGCATGATCCTTACGCAAGATAAAACGCTTCAATCAAAATAGATTAATTAAAATGGACTAATATTGTATATTTACATGCTTGTTTGAAAGAAATGTTTTTTAGTGTGTATCACAACACATATTTTACAGTGACGTTCGTAAAGAATATAATCTAAAATCCTCTATGAAGTGTATTCTCATTTTTATGCTTAATAAAAGGGCCTAGCACCATCATACATTTTGTCAGATCTCAATGTTACTAAAGCCCTTGGAACTTAAAACGATTTATAGAAGGTTTTTCTTTTCTTTCCTCATTTTTATGCACACGGCTCTCTCCCGCTTGTCGTGTACAAGTGAATGGTTTTGGTTGATTCAACATGCAAAATAATAAATTGCCATTATAAATCAATGTGATGCAGATTCAAGAAAAATAGGGTCGTTTACAGATTGCTATTGATAGGAGTCTCTATTCTTTAGAAGGGGAGGAGGTCAATTCATTTTTTGAAGATATATCTATTTTCTCTTTTATTGCTTTAGAGGATATTTTCATCGTTTTGACAACATGTTTCTTGATGATTAAGTTTTTTTAATGCGCTGCAGTGTTGTAAAATGTTGTGTTTTAGGATGTGAATAGAAGACACATTCATGCATATCAAAAACTCAGTGATGTCTTGTTTTTTTCAATATTTTACCTGTTCAGTGCAGAATTTATCTGAGAAGATCTTACCTTCAATTACAAAGGTTAGAAGTAAATTACCAAGAAAAGATCAATTTGGTAATAAAGAAAAGGGATTTGTTCATCTTTAAGGGGCAAGCAAGAGATTGTTTGAATTGATGTGTAAGCGTCACGTATGCAGTGTTCTTATTAAGCACATTAGGTTAATTTTCTGAGGATATTTTTGTGAAAGTCAGTAATTTTTGTCAAAAAGACAAGAAAATAAGGATCAGGAAAAGATGCTCATGATATTTGATTTCAAAAATAAAAACCGGCAACTTATGTTGCCGGTTTTTTAAATTTCTAGCTTAAATAGGATTAGAATGAACGCTGTAAACGGATCATACCTTGAAAAGCACTTTTTTTATTGAATAAATGTTTTTCATCATTATTCTCTCCCTTCACAACGCGATCATCATTCCAAGAAACATAGGTTAATTCAGGTGTAATTACAAACCCTGGAACCAACGTGTATGCAATATTTACAGAAGTTGCAAAAGTTTTTACAGCACTATAAGAAATTTGTGCATTCAAATTTGTCTTTGGCGTGAGCTTATAAGTTGCACCTGCCCAACCAGCCCATTCACCGCCCCAGTTTGCATAAATCGTTGTGCTGTTTCGTGATAATTCATCACTATTTTCCTTTACTGTGTAGTAATCAAGGCCATTTTTATAACCAGCCATTATCCATAGATTGAAACGATCATTGATATTGAAATCTGCACGTACTTTTCCAGCCCACTTTTTGTAGTAAGTATCATATGCTGCAACCGCTGAAAAACCACCCCATTTTTGCATAAACTTTATACCCAAAACCACATTGGGTGTGTAATTTTTAATTGCTTTACTTGGAAGAGTATCCTCAGTGATAGAAACAAGTTGTCCATCTTTATCAATATAGTATCCTCTTATTATTCCAGGAAGAGTATCTGAATTATTACCTAATTCAGCTCCGATAATAGCAGAAAAGCCAGAGTCACCACTAAAGGTGTAGGAAATAAAATTGGTGCGTGTTGTGCCGGCAGGTGCTATGCTGTCATCATTGAGAACATCTCCATAACCACCAGTCCAGCTGTTGAAAATTGTGTCATCAAGACCTACGCGAAAACCACCCAGTTCAATGTAAGCGGCTGCAAGCTTTGCCCCAGCGTTGTCTACACCATCACCCCAGTTTGAATAAATTCTTGCATATGAACGAAGTGTTCCCATTTCTGTTTCAGAAGCTGCTTGAAAAACAAGGGTGAGCCGTGATGATGCGCCATAGGTTTTTCTTTTGTTGTTCAGTTCTGTTTCGGTTGTTGCATCGATATTATCACCGCCTATAAAATCGGCACGAACATTTCCTGATAAACGCATGCAGGTTTCTGTTCCAGGGATATAAAAATATCCTTTTCCGTAGGCATCACAAACGCGAATATATTCTACAGGTTCGGGTTCGGCGATAACTGTTGAAGCAGCATGAACTCCAGAAATTGCTAAAAAAGCTGCTGTAGTGCTTAAAACGAGCGATTTAATATTCATATGGGATCTCCGAGGTCCGTTTAATCTTCTTCTAAAGAGTATCATTTGCCTAATGCATTAAGGTCAAAGATATAACTAAAATACGCGACATTTGTTATCTTAGCTATACTAATCTTTTTAGAGTTTCAAATATGAAATTACCTTTTTGTAATGTATACATGTACTATTCGAGATAATGTGGTAAAAAAGACACAATTTTTGTTTTTTAACTTTTTATCCCTATGGGCTCCATAAAGGAGAAAATTTTTAGATATTTGGGAAAAAAATCGAAAATGTCTTGAACTTTCTGTTGATACCATTTATGCCTCTTTGTTGGAGAGGTGGCCGAGTGGTCGAAGGCGCTCCCCTGCTAAGGGAGTAGGGCTCAAAAGGCTCTCGAGAGTTCGAATCTCTTCCTCTCCGCCACAGCACTTTTATGGTGCTATAACTTATTGATTTTATGTGTGTTTTTTCAAGGTGCGGGATTCGTAAATAAAGGTTCGGGAATAGGATTCTCGAACATGCTTCTACGAAGCGCATGCTTGTTTGCTAGCTTTCTCTAATAATTTTTTAAATTCTGCTAAATCCTGTTGTGAAAGATTATGTAAATTTCTAACAAATATGCCAACAATTTCACGACTCAACGGATTAGAAGGCTTTATAGTGAAGCTTTTGCGACAAGCATCCGATTCTCTTCTCAAAATTTCTGCTACCTCTTGATCTAAAGCATAGAGTTCAATTAGCTTTTCCTCCAGTCCTACAGGAACAGACTTTTTGCCAATTTCTACAGATGATAAAAATGCTACAGATATATCTAATTTTTTAGCCATATCTAAAAGGCGTTCTGAATGATCAATGCGAAGTTTGCGTAAGGTTTTACCAAATGGTGTTGGCATCTAAAAAATCCTATTAAAAAAGAAGCTCTCTCGTGATTCTAGCAGAAATTCTCAGGTTTTCGTTAACTAATTTTTTACTATAATGGTTTTTTTAATTTTTTGAGAACCACTGCTTTAAATGTGCAATGACATTATTGATAGCCTCCATGAGACGAGCAAAATTAAGAATTCATTTTCTAAAGAATTTCGCGCGTCTCAGATGTGTATTTAGAGTCGGATATTTGGTTTTTGTGTAAAAATACTTACAAACGCATCCATAATACGTGAAAAATCAAGCGCTAATAAGAGTATAATGAGTACAAGCCATTTCGTATAACGTGACATCACTTTTACACTTTTGTAGGTCATGATGATTTCTTGAAGGATTTCTTTTTCTGCTTCTGTAAGCTCTATATCGTCTTGTGTTTTTTTTCTAACCATGTTTCCATCCACACACGCGTTCACCTNTTTATTGTTATAAAAGCAGTCGATTGTGTGTAGGAACTTTGTTTTCAGTGATTTGTGCTCATTTGCTTTTCTACCAATCCCAATTTTGTGAAGCTTTTTGATTGCTTTTCTTGCTAGACATTTTCTATTGGCTGTTTTGGTATAGAGTGGTGCTATTTTATCTTCCTTCCATCTAGATTTTATTTGCGAAATTGTAATATCTGCGTTAGCAGCGCGTGTGGTTGCTCATTTTCTTAATTCCTGTGTGATTTTTAATTTTATGTTTCACGAAATAAGTTACAAAAACTTTTTTTCTAATGGTGTAAACTAAAGCAAAACCGATGGGGGATATTTTAAGCGCAATATGTTTCATGTAAATTTCTATGCCAATTTATATTAAAGGAAATATGATCAGTTTTGGAAAAAATATCGCGAGAAAGAAGGGTTTGTTTCAAAATTTCTCATGTTTTTTTTGATAAAGGAAAGCGAAGCTCTGTTGTCGCATCACATTGACGTTGCATATTTTTTAGCTAAGGATTGCTTATTTATTTTTATGGATATAGGGAGCAGCATGAACGTTTGTAAGAATAAGCGGCCGTAAAGCTAGATATGTTACGGATTTGGTTCTACAAAGTGTTTTTGATCTCCCTATGTCGTTTCAATCGTTTGGTGGCATATTTATTATTTTATGACGTTGTTTTACTAAGCTTTTGCTTTTGCTATAGTGTGTCAATCAACACCTATTCCTTATACAACGGCATATTTGAGATCAATATTTAAGATGGTTTACTGCTTTATCGGTTATGTCAGCTTTTATATATCAAATAGGGGAGAAAATATTGTATATATCTGTTAGCGAGTTATTTCTAAAAACGGAAGGATCTTTTAATTTTGAAAAAAATATGAAAACGGAAAAGATGGAAATGAGCTCCCATTTTTATCATCATCTTATTAATTCAGTTTTACAAATTTCATGAATCTCTATGGTCGTGTCCTTTAAATAATGAAGATTGCGTATCTCACGCTTTTGTTTATTCCGTTGGGATTATGCCTCTCATATAAAAAGCATGTTCTAAACACAAATATACTTGTGTTGCCAATTTATGCACTTGTTTTAAAGAGATATCTTTGCAATGTGTATAAGCCCATTTTGCGACGCCACCTCGTAAATGGTATAAAACACAAAAGTTTCTGTGAGACACATACAGCCTTATAAAGCCACACCATTTGTATCCTTATGAAGATGCAAAGAGGCATATTATATATCTGCCTTCCTGTTGTTATAGATTTTAACTATGAGAGTTCATAAAAGGCATTTTTTCTTTTCTAAATTGTTTTTATCTATACGGCTTTCTTTGCTTATGATGTGCAAGCAAATGAATTTGATTGTTTCAACCATAAAAATAGATTTGAAAAGAAAGAATCTTACAATATTCAAGTTTGGTATATTATGATTATAAATCAACATATTACTCTATATTTGCATTGTATATTGAAAGTTGGATGTGGCAATGCTCTCAAAAAAGTATCGATTTCTTTTAGAAGAAAACATTGTGGGTGATAATTTTAAAATTGTCCTTTTATAGAGACTTGTGAGAGATGTTTCATCCATCTCATGACAACCAAACCACACATGAAAAAAGTAATGGTCGGTAATATTAGGTAGTAAGATGGAGAAACTTTTGCAGGAAGAAAAGAAATAATACTTAATACTGTAATTGAAAATATTCTTCCGCTAAAAGAGACAGCACCAACAACACCGGAAATATGCCGCGTTTGTTTTTGGTTAAGTTCTGAGAAAAATAAGCTTTTTGCACCGATCGGTACAGTGCAAATAAATCCATGGATTAAAGAGAAGGCGATGACTGATGCAGCAGTTTGATGGCTATGAACTGAAAAATAGAGCGCTATGCACATCAGTGCAGAAAAGAAGGAAAAACATTTTATAGAATTCTTATATTTTTTATCAAGAACATGATACTTAGACATCAGTAAATTTGAAAAATATTGTGCTGAAAAGGCTCCAATATGGCAGCACATCAAGACGAGCATTTGCGAACCATTGAGGTGATTAATTTTCCCCTTTGAAAGTATTATCGGTTGCCAGAAATGATAAATAATTTGAATACCAGCGCTAAAAAGGCACATGAGGAAAATAAACCATGCTCCTCCTACTGTGTTTTGAAATATCCAGAGCGTTTCCTTGGCATTGTGCAAGATTGTTTTTGTTTTGGATGTTTCAATTGTCGTTTTCTTTTCTTCAGGAACAATAAGGAATATCAAAAAAATAAATCCCATCATGAGGCATGAGATGATATATCCCATAAAATATTGTCCAGAGTAATAGATCGTTCCAATTCCTACAATCCCACTGAGAATACTTCCGAAAGAGTTAACCTGGTGGTAGAGATGAGCATAATGCGAAAAGTGATCCTGTTTATCGCCTAGAGAATGGTAAATCCATCCGTCAATGGCGCTGACAATGATGCAAATGCCTGCTGCATAGAGAATTTGCGCAATAATAAGTGCTGTCATATTGGGAGCTTGAAGGCATAGAAGATAAAATACTCCTGTCATAAAGACCCCAGCCATAACGGAATATTTACGCCGATATCTGTCAGATAAAACAGCACAGGGAAAATCAAGCAGCAGGATGGTGGTGGAAAAGACAACCTGAAGCAGAGCTAATTGCGCCAGACTAACTCCCATGGACATTAAAAAAATAGCATGGTAAACGCCGATCAGCATGCGTACAGCATTATAGGATCCATAGGTGAGAGCAAGGGAGCGTGGTCTGTTCATTGTGTTGTTCCACAAACCTTATAGTGAGGATTTTTCTTTAGAGAACGCTCTTCTGTGAAAAGTTGGCTGCTCCATATCCCCACACGGCGATCCGTGGAAAGAAGGCTTCCATAACCACCCAAAAATTTAAGAGCATCATTAGCACACATGGCAGCTGAAAGTGCATTAACAGGGGGAAATGTAGCAACTTTGAAGTTATTATTAATCATAACACAAGCTTCATAAATAAGATGATCACTTTTTGCTGGAAGATTGCCTATAGACGAGCTACATGCGTAACAACCAGTTTTACCAGGTATGTAAAATGGACCAAAGACAGCTATATCATTAACATAACCGGAATTTATATAGGCTTGTTTATTTTTTACACACCATTCATTGATCCATAGGCCTAGCTGAACAGGTGAATCAGCAGAAATGATCCATAAATCAGCTTTGGGTAATTTGTTGATATCCTCTTTTTCAGTAATCAACATTTGTAATTCATGAACTTCAATTTGGCTGTTTCTCCGCATCAGCTCACGTTTAAGAACTGTTGTTTTCGGAAGACCGATATCTTCTTCAGTAAAAAGAATTTGTCTGGTAAGGTTGGTTATCTCGATCACATCATTGTCAACAAGAGTCAATTTTCCAACGCCAGAGGATGCAAGCATTGCTGATACATGATTACCAATCCCACCACACCCTAAAATGACAACACTTTTTTGCAAAAGGATATGCTGAACGGAGGTTGGATGCATACCATAGCTTTGATAATGGAGATGACTTCTGGAATAGCGATTATTGAGGATATTGTCTGATGTTTCAGCTTGGACAAGAAAATGGTTAGAAACAAGAAAATCAAACGCACGGTCAAAATTTTCTTTTAACATGATTAATGATAGTGAATTGTAAACTTCATCTACTGTCTTTCTTTTTACCCATTGTGCTGCAATAAGCACTAAGTTCTCCCAAAAATTTTTATCATTGATAATAAACTGCTTTGAACCCGCACCAAAAATAGCATCCTCTTCACGAACAACAACACGTGTGTATTTTCCTAAAATATATCGTTGTTTCATTTCTCCTCCCCACTTATAGATCAAACTAACTTTTCCCTGAAAAATAATTCAGGGAAAAGAAAATTCTTTAGCCATTAGTTATATTCTGTATGATCCACGATTTCCTCCCCTTTATTTATATTTTCATTATTCACCACTTATATGGAAGGATAACCCTATATCAAATTGTCAATACACTTTGTATGATGTAAAAAAATATTTTTATATCAAATATTGATGAATGTACATTGAGAAAAGAACGCATCTTATCATTTTAAAACTCTATGATCTTTATTAACTTAAAATTAATAGCATAAAATATAATGTAAAGAATGAATAAATTTGAATTTATGTAAAAAAACAAACTTTTTTATTGCTGCTACTGATAAAACAAACAAATCTATATTATAGAATTAGTCGATCACTACATTTATTGTGTTTATCTACTTTGTATACGCATCATTTTATAATTGTTAATAGAGTTATTAATCAAAATATTATTTTTGAAGCAATTATAATATCCTATTAAAATATTTTAAAGTTACCTATAAAGTGATTAAATTGCTTCTATAGAGATATAAAGCTAGACAGAAAAATCTATGACTATTTTATTGAATAAATTAGTTTTTATAGATTTACTCTATGTGTAGCGTATTTAATTGTTGTACAACTTATCATTTTTTATTTTTATTGTAGATTATTTAAAATAGATTTAATAAATTTCATTATGAATATTTTGATATGAATTTAATTGTTTATTTTACTTTATTGCATACGAGAAAATAAAAAATGTTTACAAAAAAAGTTATGTTGATAGAAGGCTTATTGCTTATCATATTTTTGCTAACATATCTTTTATCTATCTCGCATGGCTATACTGGTATAGGTAAATTATTTTGTTCCCAAGTCGTTAAGGAACGTGATGATGCGTGAGAACAGTTATGTTATTTTAATCAAAGCCGATTTTGTTGCAGGTAAGCGTTCACCGGGCAAGGGTGAGGAAATTTGTTTAAGTGAGGAAGCGGCTAAATACCCTTTGCTGCTTGGTCAGATCGCTGAAAAACCAGCC
>NZ_JBHIME010000042.1:0-1711 GCF_042193875.1 Bartonella sp. OC68QHHN
GATGTCTGTCATGATGATATTGCTATTATAAATAACAGTTGATTTATCTTTCTCTTTACCTGCTTTTGCGAATTTCATTTCAGTTACATAATAGAATTTCTCAGGATTAGAGATCTCTGTCTGTTTTGGATTACCCTTTTTAAAGGTCACGGGATAAGGCTCTACAGTTTCATAATTCACGTGCAAATGCCCCAGTTCACGCCCTGCTGTTACAAACTTCCAAAAATCTTCAGCGCTTTTTACACAAGGAATGCGAGGCAACTCTTTAGAGAGGTTATCAGCATAACGGGCACGATAATCTTCTGAGTGAAGTAGACCGTATACGTAATAAAAGATATCTTCTTTTATTATAGTCTTATTAGGATAAGCAGCTTTAAAATGTGCTAATCCTTCATCAGTAATAGCATCACGTCTCTGTAAACCAGCTGTTTTGCTTTCTTCTGTAGCATTTGCAAACAAATGGGATTGTTTTTCATTTTTACTTTTTAAAACCGTAGTATCATCATAAATATAACGTGGAAAGCATTGTCCATTTTCTATCACCTGAACATCGGGCAGAGCCGTAGTCATAAGTACAGAAAAGCCTCCCATTGCTCCTATACCTGTAACTTGAATTACTTTATTTCCAATCATTTCCCCTATCGGAAATATACGCGGCATTTGATAGACTCTATGGTTAAAAATACGACTATAGTAAAGCCATTGCTTCGTAAAAGGACGATATAGGCTTTGAATAAGACATTTATCTTCAAATTCAAAAACCTTTCCTCTTACAAACTCTTCTTTCAGACTACTACTCCAACAAATTTTTGTAGCATCAACACTAACAAAATCGTTTACAGCATTTGCACGTAACTTACGGTCAGCATGCGGATAGACATTATTAAAACGTTCCACTTCACTATTATAGAAAGCAATCATATAACTCATGTTTTTTGCTAAAACTTCACGATTTGAGTTATATGCCCAAGCATCACGATTAGTTTGTATACCACACGAAAAAGTTTCAAAGAGCTTTTTCTTATTATTACCTTTCTTAACACCTATGGCTAAAAATGCTTTAAAATTGTCATCACGTTGATTTATCCAATCACCGTGCTTATCTGGTATAATGATTTGCCAACCTTGTTTACTCCGTGTAATACCATTAATGCTTCCAAAGGATTCAATCATTGTAAGTTTTTCTTGCCTCGAGAGATAATCTCCAATATCACGAAAATATATTTTCCCACGCTGTTGTGCATTTGGATTTTTTACGAGAATAGAGATAGCTATGGGAGCACGAGATCCAGAACCAAAAATGCCACCACTTTCCTTTTTACGTTGTTCTCCAGAAGTCCGAGCATTCCCCCGCAAATGGAAAATATAAAGGCTGCTAAATTCTTCAACGAGGCACTTTCGTAGACTGTCCGTAGAACTTCCATTAATAAAACCGGCATTTGTGACAAATCCGATTATCCCAGCATTATCAATACGGTCACTAGCCCAACGGATAGCACGGATATAGCTATCATAAAGTGCTTGCATATTGGTTGCTTTTGAATGAGCCGCATAAGTTTCACTAATACGTTTATCTAAAATCGGATAGGGTGTGTTTTTTGCATTATCATTTTCGTTTTTTTGCTTTGTTGAATAAGGGGGATTACCAAAGATAACTTCAATATTGAGCTTTTTCTGAAGTTCTAAATATGCGCTGTTTTCCTCTAGTAAG
>NZ_JBHIME010000007.1:0-3102 GCF_042193875.1 Bartonella sp. OC68QHHN
AAACAAAAAGGACCCTCAATTGCTGGGGTAATGTCCAAGCCAGAGATTGCAAGTACTATTGTAAAAAAAGCCAATGAAAGATTAATTGCCAACATACAGTACCAACTTGCTCGTCAAGAATATGCCGCCAATAAGAAAGCTAAATAATGTTCTTAAGCTATGTTTGCTATACACTGAGATTTTCTTTCTTGACAAGATTCACGGAAAAAGTATATCGTCAAGTTAGGTGCCTAGAAAACACCTTGATAGATAGCGGATAGATTGCCGGAACAATCTCTTCTCCGCACATTAAGGCTTTGACTCATTCTATGCTCGTCGCATATAATGGTCTCGTCGGGTGTAGTTATGCTATACAATACCCTTTATGGGAAAAGCGTAACGACGGACTATCTACCGTGTTTTCTAGCACCCGATACCCCTTGGGGTATGAATAGAAGACATCTAAATAGATAGGAGTTCGTTATGAATAATTTAGTAAACACCCAAACCACTTTAACAATGTCTAGCCGTGAAATTGCGGAATTATGCGATAAAAGGCATGACAATATTGTAAGAGATATTCGACAAATATGCACTGACCTCAAAATTGAGGTGAGTAAATTTCAAGGAAATTATAAGGATTCTACAGGACGTAAATTAGTCTGCTACAACCTACCTAAGCGTGAATGTCTTATATTAGTTTCAGGGTACAGTACAGTGCTGCGTGCTAAAATTATTGACCGCTGGATAGAACTCGAGAGTCAGGAGCAGACCAATTATGATAATGATACCCGTTTTGATTTCCCAAAAGATTGGGATAAAATGTCTCCAACTAAAAAGGCTGTTTACATTTATGGACCTCTCCACATGCATCTTGTTAAAGCCTTTACACAAGTAGAAGAGAGCAAACATTATAAAGCTTTAATCAAAGAAGCAAAACAAGTCTTAGAAAGATCTGTTGTGAAAGCTGCTTAGTTTAAAATACGATTTCATCTTCCCTGCTTTCAAAGTGGGGAGGATATTAATTCAAAGGAGATTATCGATAATGCTTCGCTTTTTCCAGAAAAAAGTCAATAAAATCAATTCAAAAGGTACTTCCCAGCGGGTTGGGTCTGTTGCGGGGCGGACGAGCGCAAACTATCGCTAGCGACAGAATTTTTAAATCGACTGTACATTGTACATTTAACTCATTGATAAATAATGATTTCAATATGTACACTGTACAGCATGTAAAACGTTTTCTTAGCAAGAAGTAATTTTTGTTACTTGACAATTCTACAGTAATAGGTATTTTCGAATCAGGTGCCTAGAAAACACCTTAAAACAACAAGCGGATTGGTTGCCGAAATAATCAGTCTTCCGCACATTAAAGACTTTGACTCATTATATGCTACATGCGTATAATAATATTGTCGGGTGTGGTTACGCTATACAATACTCTCACGAGGAAAGCGTAACGACGGGCTTGTTGCCGTGTTTTCTAGCACCCGGCATCCTCTTAGGATGTCAATAGAAAGCCTAATCAACAAGGAATTCATTATGAATACTCTTATTAAAATTACAGAACAAACGATTGATCAAGAAACAGTTCAAGCCGTCAACGCACGTGAATTATATACATTTTTGGAAGTCAATTCTAATTTTAGAGATTGGATAAAAAACCGTATTAAAGAATACGGCTTCCTAGAAAATAAGGACTTTATAAGTTTCGCTAAAATTTTAGCGAAACCCAATGCCTCCCTAGAGAATAAAGACGTTGTGAGTTTTACTAAAAATTTAGTAAAACCTAAAGGCGGTCGTCCAAGTACAGAATATCATATCACTCTAGACATGGCGAAAGAGCTTTCCATGGTTGAACGTAACGAGAAAGGACGTCAAGCACGCCGTTATTTTATTGAGTGTGAAAAGAAACTAAAAAGCCAATCTGTTGATTATGAATTATTTTCTTATGAGTGTTTTAAAAAACCTGCAGGTGTTGGAGAAATCTTAGGATTGATGATGAGGCGTTTGTTGGATGCAAATGACCTCGAAAAAGAGCTTGATCNTTTAAAAACATCTCCCCTTCCCGTTCTTAAAATGGGGAGATGGTTTAAAGATCAAGTTTTGCATGGGAGCCAAGACGCACTAAAATCAATCGATCTTGATCAATCAAGCGATAAATCAACACTAAGTCAGGTCGAATATGGCAATCTCGATAATTGCTCCAATTCCCAGTTAATGCATGGTCATGATATCGAGGTTCTAAAGGTTGATCATTTGCTAATGCTGCAATGATTTGGCGCAAATCAGTATCTAAAAGATGCCGATACCGTCCTTTCATTTCACGCTTGAAATCACGTTTGAAGATAGTGGTACGTTCAATCGTCCGCATAGAGATCGTCAAATAATTCGTCTACGGAATGAAACTTTTTTAAGTTACCTTCTTCTAGTTCTGCAAAAGCCGCTATAGTTTTCGCATTAGGTTGAAACAAGAAGGACGGAATAGCTTTATCTTGTGCAATACGTGTCATCAACACTCTCACAACATCACTTACTGATAAACCTGAAGCTTGAATAACTTGACTAGCAACATTTTGAATTTCTTCTGGTACACGCGCTTGAACCATACGACTGGCAGCCATAATGATTTCTCCTCTCTCAACTGTATTTCAATGTAATACAATTGAAGTACAATTTCAACTGTAAAGCACAATTTTTAGAGTGGCGAGATCGTTTGGCTTAACAACCGCTTGCTTTTTTAACACTTCACTCATACGTGCGTGCCAATCGTTCCCTTGTTTTTTAAAAGAGGCAATAATGCATAAATTCACCATGAATAAAATAACAAATCTAATCCCTCTGCTATTATTGTTATAGTTAAGATAAATGCATATAGAGCTTCAAACATAATCCACCTCTTAATTATTTCAATAAGTTTATGTAACTACCTAATCCATTTTCTTAAATATTAAATAAGGCAATAATATGTCAATATCTTAAAAAAAACATCTTTGTTTTGTTCCACCATAAAATTTCATTCTTTAAGCAAAAAGAGACTATTCCATGACCAAGAAGCATCGTAAGGGTCTATCGGTTCGTGCGTTTGCAAAGAAGATGGGTGTTTCACATAATGCGGCTGTTTCT
>NZ_JBHIME010000024.1:0-22651 GCF_042193875.1 Bartonella sp. OC68QHHN
GATACGTTATATATCTTAAGTGATGGAAAGCAGGATTACGTAAACTTGGAAAATCATAAATATGATTTTGTGGGTACAAAGATTGGCAAAAATCCTTATACCTTTGAGCAAATACCTCCTGGAAGTGGTCCTTGGAAAGAGAGAAGGCAAATATTTAAGGGCTACCCAAGTGTTCATGCTTGTTATGGACATCCAAGTGATGCTTGTACAAAGTTCTATGGTTTACCTAATCGTACGCCAATTTATTCAAAATATTCAGGGAGGAAAAAATGAAACAAATCTTGAAATTATTAAGCGGAATAGTTTTGGTTAGTGTAGCTGGATGTAACATTGATAAGCCTTCTCCAGGGGCTCTGAGTATGTGGGAGAAACCTGGTGCAGATTTTACGGAGATAGGAAAAGCATTGTTAGAATGTGGTATGCCAACGCCTTATGATATCGATCCAGAAAACCAACAGCAGAGTATTAATGCTAAAGCAACAGTTGATGCTTGCATGGTTCAAGCAGGATTCCGCTATAAACATGAGGAACTTTCGATAGCAGGAGGGTGGTGTTATACTTTTAAAGAGAAAAACCTTCCGATTTGTCGTCCAGGCGCTGTCATACCACAGCGAAGTGTCGAAAAGCGCTTGAACAGCCCGTTTTGTAAAAAATATAAAAATAGCCGCAAATGCCAGCCTTAAGTCTTGCTTGTAAATCAACATCCAATCCTAAGGCAGCCGCATGTTTGAGACAAAGATTAAGACGCATTAGTGCTGTTCGAGCAGTTCCAGCTTTTGTATGCCAAATAGGGGCAAGTGTATTGCGTATCTCTGTTTGTGTAGTCTCTGAAACGGGCAGACAGCCTAATTTAGGGAGAATATGGAGGCGTAGATGTTAAAACCAATTACAAGCCTCACCATCATTTTTTAATTCAGCTTTACGGCTTTCAAAAGCATCTAGAGCAATATCTTTTAAATAATGGAGATTACGCATTGTCTCACGCTTTTGTTTATTGCGTTCTTTAATGGGGTCACGACCCTCGTGCAAAATAGAACGCCATTGGTTTGCCAATTCACGAGCTTGTTTTAAAGAAACATCTCTCAAGGCACCCAAGCCCATTTCACGACGGCGTCCGTGAAGGGTATAACGGTAAATCCATNACCAGCTCGTGGGTGTTGCGACAGCTCTTGCATTAAGACGATTCATAAGAACCATTTTTACTCCTTTCTTGTACAATTTTTACCCACACATCAGCCCCGCTTGTGATGTGCAAGCAAGTGGTTTTGATTGATGCAACATAAACAGATTTGAAATGAGAGAATCTTACGTTATGAGAGACTCTCATTTAACATACAAAAAAGTGAATTATGATTATAAATCAGTGTGTTGTAGGTTTACAGAAAAAGACAAGCCGTCTCGCTTACCTTGGTTTATCAGGAGCCCCTTTGCTAATTTTTTATATTATTCAACGCCTATAACAGAAGGGCTGAATGACAGAGCGCATCATGAACATCACCTTATGGCAGAGAGGGTTGGTGGGGTTGAAACGCGCCCCGTTAATGTGAGTGTAATTTATGGGATCAAGACATGAGGAGTTGAAATGTTGTTAAAGCCGTTTGCGATATCAGAGCTTAGCGACCCGTCTCAAGTACGGGTCGTTTTGTATTCGGGGGGAGGTTTTATCCATGCGCCGCTTAATGGCGTTTTTGATTTACTGAAAGCCGCTTTGAAAACGGAGTTTGATGGATCTGTGAAAGATTTAGAGAAGCGCTTAGAGGCATTAAGAGAAGAGTTTGAAGATTTGAAAGAGTGTTCATTAGACGAAGTACTCTGAATGATGTGAGGACGAAAGCAGATGAAGATACCTGATCATAGTCATGAGTATCTGATACCTGTCGCGACGAAAGAGGAAATCAGAGAAGGTACTTCGCAAGATAGCGTTGTTGTTCCTAAGGTTTTAGGGACGGCATCTTTGTATTCGTATGAAACCTTTGCACCGTTAGAACAAGTTGTTAATGTAAGGCAAGAGTCGGAAAAAGCCATGGCGCGCGCAAATAGTGCGCAACAGATTGCAGAAGAATCGAAAAGGGTTTCTGATCAAGCGCTTACAGAGGTGACGAAAACGGGTGAAGCGGTTACAGCAGCAACGACAACCGCTAATCTTGCAAAAGATGCAGCGGATACAGCCAAGGGATTAGCAGAAGAAGCCAAGAGTGCATCTGATGCCGCGAAGCAAATGGCAGAAGAGGCGAAAACAGGGGTGGAACAAGCCTCGCAAACAGCTTCAGAAGCAAAGGGTTTGGCGGAAACAGCGAAAAGTGCAGCAGGGAGTGTAACAGAGAAAGTAGATCAAGCACTAAGAGAGGCTAGCGATGCAAAATCTAAAGCAGAAGGCTTAGAAACAATAGCCAATGAAGCAAAATCCACGAGTGATCAGGCAAGCCAAACCGCGTTGAGTGCAAAAAGTTTATCAGAAGAAGCCCAACAAGAGGCAAGTCGTGCGAAATCGATAGCAGAAGAAGCCAAGAAGGTTTGTGAAGCAGCACAGGCTAAGACAGATAAGGTAGAACCCTTGGTTGTAGAAGCCAAGGAAGCAGCCGAGACTGCGAAGACAACAGCGGAAGAAGCGAAGAGTGCATTGACAGAAGTTCAAGAGAAGGCACAGAGCAGCAGTGACAATCTTTCTGAACTTCAAGGTAAGGTAGGTTCTCTTTACACTTATTTTTTAGAGGATGTGCGTTTTGATCAGCCTTACAGAATTCTAGAAGCCGATCCGCAAAATAGAAAAGGTCTTGTGATCAATGAAGGGGCATGTTTTCGCTTTTATCATGGTGGTGAGAATGGGGATAGGTACCTCTTTTACCGCGTTCCAGGGCGTGGAAGGATGTCTTTTGAAGAAGATCTTGAAGCAGGAAAGGATTATTATATATATCTCATCCTAAAAGATCAGACGAATGAGATATCCTATGAAATTTTGCAAAATCCGACGGCTCCTGATGGCTATACAGAGGATAATTCTGAAAAGATAGGAGGGTTTCATACGCTCTGTGCGGATGTTGGTACGATTTCCGGTCACCCATTGTCTGGTTATAGAGCAGGGGATATTTTACCCAATTCTGTTTGGTGTTTGAATCACCGCCCGCATAGTTCACCCGAAGGGATGGTTTATGACCCCTCTACAGATCTTTGGGTTGATATTTATCTTCAGTCAGGCACAGGAGAAAATACCCGCTCGGCGTATAATGTTCCTATTACGACGAACCGTCTACAAACAGATCACATATCCGATATGTTGCGTGTTAAGAAGGCTTTGCTCAATAATACAGAATTTACCTCTGCGATGTATGGAAGCAATGAAGGTGGTGGAATTCAAGGCAAAAAAGCACCTTCTCCGAAACACTCTGGAGGTCATAAGAACACGCAGAATAGACGGATGATTTCGCATATTGGTTGTGAAGATGGTTGCGGTTATGTTTGGCAATTTGTGAGAGATGTGTGTTTCATGCAAACAGTAACTGGAACCTCACCAAATGTACAGCTTAAAAAAGATATGTATGCATTGTTGGCTGGTGGAGACTGGTTAGATACTACGAATATCACTCCACATCTGCGTGCAGTCATTATACGGAATGCCATTTATGAATCGGCTAGCGCCCGTGGATGTAGTCATCCACGGCATTTTGTTTAGGAGGGGTAGATGATAGATTATCCAGAGCATTTAAATAGCAAAGAAGATTATATGAATATGCTTGCCTTTGATAAGGCTGAAACAGTAAGAAGACTAGAGCATCTTTTAGCAATGCGTTTTTATTGGGTTTTAGTCAAGGAGCTAAGTGAAGGAGAAGAGGGGATTGAAGATGACACGCATAAGATTTGTATCAACAACCATGCCGTTTGATTCAAATGGTGATTTTGTAGAAAAGCGTTGTCAGTATGAATTACAGGAAAGCGAATATGCGCCGCTCTTTCAACTTGGCTTTCGTGTTGAAGAAGTCGAGCAACTGATCAAAGAACATAGTCAATAGAGATCATAAGAAAACATTTTTATCCCGCCTCACTTTTGTGGGGCTTTTTTATGGAGCTTCAGATGAGAAAGATATCGAAAGAAGGATTAGAACTTATCAAACAATGGGAAGGATTGCGTTTAGAGGCTTATAGAGACACGGCATGTGTTTGGACGATTGGTTATGGTCACACCAGTAATGCGGGTCATCCCCTTGTCAAAGGGGGCATGTGTATTAGCCAAAAGCAAGCAGAAGAAATCCTTTGTGAAGACTTAAAGCAATTCGAGCAGACGGTAGAGGAATCGGTCACGGTTTCGTTAACGGATTGCCAATTCGCGGCATTGGTCTCGTTTTGCTATAATGTAGGAAAAGCTGCTTTTTGCAAGTCAACATTGTTGAAGAAGCTTAATCAAGGCGATTATGAAGCCGTACCTGTTGAATTACAGAAATGGAATAAGGTGGGTGGGAAGCCTCTTGCTGGTTTAGCCAACCGTCGAGCAGCAGAAGCAGGATTATGGGTAAAAGGGTCTTATGTTTCTTCAAATTATCAAAGGGTAGAAACGAAAACGGCAACAGGTCTTTTCAAGGTAGAAGCACTTGCCCCGATTATAGGGTCTTGTTCTGGTTTTGGAGGCTTGTTAGCAGGCAATGGACCAATCCAATGGGCATTAGCAGGCATAATGGTTTTAGCGGCTGTAACGGGCATAGTGATTGTCGCCAAGCGGTTTCGGGAGCAACGCTTATGATTTTCTGGCTAAAGAAATATTCTCTTATGTTTACAGCGGCTTTAGCCGTTTTTTTTATGGCTTTAGCCAAGGCGTTTCACCTTGGCAAGCAAAGCGAACGGCAAAAGCAAACAGAGAAAGCTTTAAAGACAGCAACAACACGGCTTGAGGTTGAAAATGAAGTTAATCGAAAAAGTGATGCTGGTGTGCGCACTGAACTTTCTCGTTGGGTGCGCGGCAAATAGGTCTGTTTCTTGTGGTGGTTGGTTGCCCATTTATTTGGATAATAAGGATGTTGGGGTCATCAGTTCCAACCTTGCAAGAGATATTTTGAAGCATAACAAGCAGGGAGCCCATTTATGTGGTTGGAAAGATGGTCAAGAAACGAAGCACCAAAGATAAAGGTCTTACAGAAACAGAACAACAGCTCCTTCTCGAGATGATAGAGACCTATCAAGGCTTAAAGATGATGTCACGCATCATGAAATGGATTGCCTTCATTCTCTTTATGTTTGTAATAGATTTTTCCCGTTTCGTGGACGCCCTAGAGAATAGCTTCTCACACCTCAAAAAGTGGATAACAAAAAGTTAGTGTACTTTTAGTTTTTCATATAATTATTCTTTGAAAAGGTCGGAGTGAGTTCCTGTACGAATAAGATATAATTTATCTCCTTCTATTCTATAAATAAGCAACTAATCTGGTTCAATATGACTATCATGACACTCCGCCCAATCACCCTTTAGTGGATGATCACAGTAATGTCTAGGTAATGGTTTTTCTTCAATTAGTAGACTCAATAATATACGCAGCTTATTCATATTTTTACCGCGTTTTTCAGCCTTGCGCACGTCACGCTTAAATTGTCCTGAGCGAACAGGTATCAGCATATTAAATGCCTAAGTCCTTAAAAAGGGCATCAGCGTTTTTAAATGTCTCACCTTTACCTTCATCTAATTCCTTTATAGCTTTACGTGTGGCGTTATTGGGTACTTTGATATCGAAAGGTAAGCGGCCTTCTTCAGCTACACGCAAAAATGTCATACGGATGAGATCTGAAGCACTTAAACCCATACGCTCTAGGGTGATCATTGCTTATTTTTTCGTTTCAGTAGGGATACGGGCGCGAACGATAGAGTCAGCTTTCATGGTAAATTTTCCATTCATTAACCTTTATTATAAAGTAGCTACATTGTAGCTCTAAGCCAACTTTTTATAAGTGAGAACACTTTGGATCTCTGGTTTTGCTAAAAATACCTCGAAAAGAACTCTTGATTCGCAATAATTGAGGAAAATCTTAAAAAGATTTGTTAGAATCAGAAGAAAATATTTCTTCTCTAATAGGACTTTTTATATGGTTACATCTTTTGGTAAAATTTTACGTAAACTTCGGGTTGATCATTCAGAACGCCTTTTAGATATGGCTAAAAAATTAGATATATCTGTAGGATTTTTATCATCTGTAGAAATTGGCAAAAAGTCTGTTCCTGTAGGACTGGAGGAAAAGATCATAGAGCTTTATGGTTTAGATAAAGCTATGGCTTATCTCTTAAAAAAAGAAGCCTATTCTTGTCGAAAAAGCATCATAATAAAGCCCTCTACTTCGTTGCAACGTGAAACTGTTGTTGCGTTTATGAGACTTTTAGATGGCTTACATCAAGAAGCGTTAGCAGACTTCAAAGAAACATTAGAAACATTGTACGAAGCGTGCTTTATAGAGAAATGTTAGAAAATCCTATTCCCTAACTTTTATCTACGCATCCCTCATTTTAAAAAACATATGGAAAATCAATAAATTATTTTGGATAAAAAAGAATGTGGCTCCCCGGGCCGGATTCGAACCAGCGACCAACCGGTTAACAGCCGGTTGCTCTACCGCTGAGCTACCGGGGAATGGCGCCCAATCATTTAGTTAAAAAGGCTATAGCAAAGCAATACTGATTTGCAAAGGATAAAATTACTTTTTTAAAAAAAAATATGATAAATTGTGTAATAAGAGAAAAAAAGGCGAGAGAAGATTTCTACACCTTGACGGATGCATTGCCTTCCCTTATTGAAACCTTTATGTTTGTTGATGAGGCCTCGTGGCGGAATGGTTACGCAGAGGACTGCAAATCCTTGTATCCCGGTTCGATTCCGGGCGAGGCCTCCAGCCGATTTTAAATGAAACGGCTTTTAGGGGAGATGAGGTATAGGAAAATAGATTATTTCCCTTTATAGTTGTGAAGACACTTTTTTATAAGAAGATCATACAGTTAAAATCTCATTGTTGACTGTAGCATCCTTTTTCGTAACACCCATAGTTTAAGAGATCTTTATCCCTCATTGTCGCTGTTTTATTTGTTTTTTGTAGGTTAGGAGAAAATATTCGTTATGGTTGTAGACTTTGCTGAGCTTCGTCGCAAAATGGTTGACAATCAAATTCGTACAGTCGATGTAACGGATTTATCAGTTCTTGAAGCGTTTTTAACGGTATCTCGTGAAGATTTTGTATCGGAAGATATGAAAATATTGAGTTATCTTGATACCGATATTGTTCTATGTCCAGTGTCAGATGGGGTTCCTGCACGCTATTTGATGAAACCTGCATCTCTAGCGAAATTACTACAGCTTGCCGCTGTAAAATCATCAGATGTTGTTTTAGATATTGGTGCAAATAGTGGTTATTGTGCAGCGTTGCTTGCAAAACTTGCAGGGTCTGTGATTGCGTTGGAAAGTAATAAATCTCTTTTTGAACGTGCTCTTGAAGCTTTAGAACGTAATCAATGTGATAATGTGGTTGTCATTCATGGTCCATTAGAGCAAGGATATGCCGTTGAGGGACCTTATGATGTGATTTTCATTGAGGGATCTGTTGATTTTATTCCACAAGGTATTTTTGATCAAATGAAAGATTGTGGACGTCTTGTTGTGGTTGAAGGGTATGGAAATGCTGCTGTTGCACAAATCTATATAAAAGAAGACGGAATCATTTCGGCATGTCGTGCTTTTAACCTCGCTGTAAAGCCTCTTCCTTGTTTTTTTAAAACACCTGGTTTTGTATTTTAGTGCTTGTTTGTTTTGTGAATAAAAGATAGTTTTGTAATTTATTTGGGGTTTGTTATTGTGTGTATTGTGTTTAGAATAAACAAGAAGTTTCAGGCGTGTTTATTACTGGTGTTGAGTATTTTACTATCAGAGACTGTTTGTGCTGAAACATTGATGGAAGCCTTTTCTAAGGCTTATAAACATAATGCTAAGTTGAATAGTGAACGTGCAGCTGTGCGTATATCCAGTGATGATGTTGTCATTGCGCGATCAGGGTTATTGCCACAAGTTGAGGGGGTTGGGAACTATGGGCGGAATAAGTCTTTTACAAGTCCTTATATCACTTCTGGATCTATAGGCGTGAGATTAAATCAAAGGTTATTTGATGGTTTTATCACGCAAAATATCTTTTCTTCAGCTCAAGTTAAGTTGCAGGCTCAGCGTGAATATCTTCGTAATGTTGAACAAAATACGTTTCTAGAGACAGTGACTGCTTATGCTAATGTCTATCACGCACGTCGTGTTGCCGATCTTCGGAGAGAAAATTTGGCAGCTCTTGAAGAACAAGTTCGTTCCAATAAAGCAAAATTTGATGTGGGTGAAGGAGGGCATGTTGATCTTGCTCAAGCTCAAGCTGCACGTTCCGTGGCGGTTTCAGAGCTGAGTCTTGCTCGTGCTGATGTAAAAGCAGCAGAGGCAGTGTATCGACAAGTTATTGGTTCTGATCCTAAAAAGTTAAAACGCCCTCCCGTAGCCAAAGATTTTCCCGTCAATCTTGATATGGCTTACCAAATGAGCGTTGTGATGCATCCAGCAATCCTTTATGCTAAATATTTAGTCGATGCGAGTGTTTACAATGTAAAGGCGAAAGAAGGGGCATTGCTCCCTAAAGTTGATTTTTCTGCAACAGCATCTTATAATCGAATTTACAGCGGTGCTGGAGAGGATGGAGTTTCTAAATCAATAGGATTGTCAGTAAGTGTCCCAATCTTTGAAGGAGGGCGTACGTCTGCGCAAATTCGCCAATCAAGGGAACAGCTTGGACAGGCGCAGCTTCAACTCGATTTGGCGCATAGTAATACGAGGCAAGCACTTACTTCTGCGTGGTTTCAGTTGGAGGGTGCACGCTCATCTGTTATTGCTTACCGTGAAAGTGTTCGTGCTGCTGAAATTGCTCTGAAAGGTCGTGTTCAAGAAAATCGCGTAGGGCAAGCAACGACGCTGGATGTTTTAAATTCTCGTACTCAATTGATTAACGCTCAGATTGCGCTTGCAATGGCGGAGCGTAATGCTGTTGTGGCGAGCTATAGTGTTCAATCTTCTATTGGTAAATTGACTGCAAGTTATTTAGGTTTAAAAACAATTAAATATATCCGATAATGCGTAAAAGTATCTCTTTAATCTTAAATTATTTTAGTTTTTAAAAGATTAGTAAATCAATAGTTGAATATGTTTAAAAATAGAGCGGTGAGATGTTATTTTTATAAGTGTAGAAAATTGTGTGTAGCGCCCTCTTTATGACAAGCATATTTGAAAATATCGCAGGTGGCATGTTGATCTTATGATTCTTTTGCATACACTGAAAATATGATTCTATTTGTTGTTGCGTCTTTGAAAGGTTGTAAAGTATGGTACAGAGTTCAAGCGTGTTACGTGAGCCAAGTATGGATGAAATTTTAACATCTATTCGTGAAATAATCGAAGAAAATGCGGTTCAATCTGATCACTTTTTAAATGAAGATGTTGCAGTGAATGCTTCGGAAGGTCGTTCAGAAGTTGCATCAGAGGGTATTGATGATACAACCTTATCGGTTGATGATGCTATGAAAGCTTTAGCTGATCGTATTGGTCTTTCTTCTGAAAATCAAGGAGGGAAGATAACGCAAGAGAAAGGGGATATAGAGGCAGAAAATAATAGAGTTGGTATGGATATGCAAAAGATGAAGCTTTCTTCTGGAGAACGGAATTCTGTTTATAAAGCAGAAGAATATGAAGATGAGATAAGGAAATCACAGTCAGAAGCTGGAGGAGATGGTCATGTGGAATTGTCTGCATATTGTATTTCTTCTGCAGAAAAGATTGCAAAGGATGTGTTGCGTCCGGCTATAGCAGAATGGTTACAGTCTAGATTGCCTATTTTGCTGGAAGATATTTTGCGTGAAGAGATTGTGAAAGCGATTAAAAAATCATCTTAATTATTTTTTACATTATTTTTATGTTTTTCATTTTATGAGAATTTTGTTTGCGATTTTGCGAGCTCTCTAGTGAATGGCTGAGATTTACTGGATTATGATCAGGGTTTGATCATATATTGTGTTTTTCAGCGGCGTTATGGATGGATAGAATGTTAGAAAAAAACTATGATGCTGCCTCTATAGAGCAACGGGTTGCAAAGAGATGGGAGACTCGTGGGGCTTTTAAAGCGGGAGCTGGTTCTAAAAGCGGTGCAGAACCTTTTTGCGTTATGCTTCCACCTCCTAATGTTACGGGCTCACTTCATATGGGGCATGCGCTCAATACGACAATTCAAGATATAATAGTTAGATTTCAGCGGATGCGTGGCAGAAATGTGTTGTGGCAGCCTGGTATGGATCATGCTGGGATTGCTACACAAATGGTTGTAGAGCGTCAACTTTCAGAATGCCAAGAGCCAACGCGTCAAGAAATGGGGAGAGAAAAGTTTATTGAGCGTATTTGGGAATGGCGTTATGAAACTGGAGGCGTTATTGCAAACCAGTTGCGTCGCCTTGGGGTTTCATGTGATTGGTCGCGTGAGCGGTTTACAATGGATGAGGGGTTGTCGCAGGCAGTTCGCGAAGTCTTTGTCACGCTTTATAAGCAAGGGTTGATATATAGGGATAAGCGCCTTGTCAATTGGGATCCTAAATTGTTGACAGCTATTTCAGATCTTGAAGTTGAGCAAAAAGAAGTTCAAGGACATTTGTGGCACTTTAGATATCCACTTGAGGGTAAAATTTTTGATCCAAATGATGCGACAACTTTTATAACAGTGGCGACAACACGACCAGAAACAATGCTTGGTGATACAGGAATTGCCGTTCATCCTGAAGATAAGCGTTATAAAAATCTTATCGGCAAAAATGCTCTTTTGCCGCTTGTTGGTCGTAGGTTATTAATTCTTGGTGATACGCATGCTGATCCTGAAGCTGGAAGTGGTGCTGTAAAAATCACACCAGCTCATGACTTTAATGACTTTGAAGTAGGACAGCGTAATCATTTACGCTTGATCAATATTTTTACCCAAAAAGCTGAGATTTTTCTCCGTGAAAATGAAGCATTTTTCGAGGGTTTGATTTTATCAGATGAATTAAAAATGTTAGTAGAAAACCTCGATAAATCTGATCGTTTTGTTGCGCGCCAGAAGATTGTTTCTTTGATGGAAGAACAGGGATATTTAGCTTCTGTTGATGATCATACCCATATGGTTCCTCATGGAGATCGCAGTGGTGTCCCTATTGAACCTTTTTTGACAGATCAATGGTATGTTCGTGCTGCTGAATTAGCAAAGCCAGCGATAGAGGCTGTTCAACAAGGAAAAACACAGTTCGTTCCCGATAACTGGAAAAAGACTTACTTTAATTGGATGAAAAATATTCAACCTTGGTGCATTTCTCGCCAATTATGGTGGGGACATCAGATTCCTGCTTGGTATGGTCCTGATGGAATGGTTTTTGTTGAAAAAAATGAAAAAGAGGCTTTAGATTCAGCTTTTGCTCATTATGGTGAGGTTGTTGAATTAATCCGTGATCCGGATGTTTTAGATACTTGGTTTTCATCAGCTCTTTGGCCTTTTTCAACATTAGGATGGCCAAATAAAACGACTGAATTATCTACTTTTTATCCAACATCTTTATCCGTGACAGGATTTGATATTATTTTTTTCTGGGTTGCTCGTATGATGATGATGGGACTTCACTTTATGGGTGACGTTCCTTTCCCAACGGTTTATGTGCACGCTCTTGTTCGGGATCAAAAGGGTGCAAAGATGTCAAAATCAAAGGGAAATATTATTGATCCCTTAGAGCTTATTGATCAATATAGTGCTGATGCACTTCGGTTTACTTTAGCTATTATGGCAGCACAAGGTCGTGATGTAAAACTTGACGCTTCTCGTATTGCTGGTTATCGTAATTTTGCTACGAAATTGTGGAATGCTACCCGATTTGCACAGATGAATGGTGTGAAGCATGATCCAACTTTTAAGCCAGACCAAGCAAAACTGGCGCTTAATCGTTGGATTTTAACAGAGTTATCTAAAACGATTTCAGCAGTGACGACTGGTATTGAACACTATAAATTTAATGAGTCAGCTGCCACACTTTACCGCTTCATTTGGAATACATTATGTGATTGGTATTTGGAGCTTCTCAAACCTATTTTTCAGGGGGAAAATGAAGATGCTAAAAATGAGGCTCAAGCTTGTACTGCTTGGGTTTTAGATGAAGTTTATAAACTTCTTCATCCTTTTATGCCTCATATGACGGAAGAGCTGTGGTCTCTTACAGAAACGCAAGCCATCAAGCGTGAGGATATGCTCGCATTGACAAAATGGCCAGAGGAAACATTGATAGATGAAGAAGCTGCTGATGATATTAATTGGCTTATTGATGTCGTTACAGGGATTCGGTCTGTACGTTTTGAAATGAATATTCCAGTGGCTACACAAGCACCTCTTGTTGTTGTCGAAGGAGGGGAAGTAACGCGAGAGCGTGTGAAGCGTTATGATGCACTTCTTAAAAAATTAGCGCGTATTGAAGTTATTGATTTCTCTGATAAAGTTCCGAAAGTATCGGCACAAATGATTTTGGGAGAGGCTGTTTTTTGTTTACCATTAGGACAGTTGATTGATTTGGAGGCTGAACGCGTTCGTTTGAGGAAGGATGTCAGTAAAATTGAACAAGATATTGAAAAAATATCGCTTAAATTAAACAACCCCAAATTTATAGCAAATGCAAAAGCAGAAATTGTTGAGCGTGAACGGAACAGGGTTGTAGAACTGCGTGCAGCGCAGAAGAAGATATTTGTTGCTTTAGAACGGTTGGATTGATTTCAACTTTTTATTTTTTGATGGATGATTTCATACCATTAGAGCTGGTATAGATCTCCTTTAAAGGAATTTTTCTCTTTTATTAGTTTTTCATGAACGACCATAAAATCTCTACTGAAATCCATTGTTTTATGTTTATTATTAAAGAAACGTCTTTTAAGGCACCCAAGCCTATTTGATGACGGAGATCATGAATGGTACAATGGTACATTCATTGAGCTTCCCTTCTTTACGCTTGTGAAGTAACAAGCGGCAGGGCGCCATTCTGACCAATCCGGACAGCCCTTGGCACTTAAGACCGTTCATAAGAGGTATTTTTATTTCTTTCTTAAACAGAATTTTTATCCACATGGCTCTCTCTGCTTGTAATGTGCAAGCAGATGGTTTTGATTCATTCAATCTGGAACAGGTTTGGAATGAGAGAATCTTACGATATTCGAGGGACTCATTTAATATGCAAAAAAGGAAAATTATCATTATAAATCAATATATTGACTTATTGCTGTAAAACATCATTATTTAGAGCAGCAATATAAGGCATGTAAAATTACACATGTGGTATTTTTGTTGTATGTAGAGGTGAGTATTCTGAGGTAGGGCTTGTGTGTAAAGTATGAAGGAACTCCATGTGAAATGGTGTTCGGTGGAATCCGTTAAACAAAAAGCTGTATTGTTTATAGATTGACGGTGAAAGAAATTTCATCTTTAAGGTGGTAAGGCAGTCGTGAAGTTATAAGTTAACTATCATCATTATATTTATCTATCTTTCGTATTGTTTTTTATACTTAAACGCTTACCATTCATCATGTATTCTTTTCGTTCTCAAGTTGCTGTTTAATGCACGTTATTTTATTGAACGATTTTTACTCATACGTATAAAATTTTAAGATCAATAAATCCTAGAGTGTTAAAGGAGGTGTTACAAAATATAGAATGATGATTTATATTTAAAAATCAATTTTTTGTATATAAAAATGGATATTTAATTTTATCGAATATTTTGGATGGTTTTTATTTATTTGTCTTTTTTTTTAAATTTTTACTTTAAAATCGCGTATGCTTCTTACTAAGAAAAAGAGTTTAAATATCTGCAAAGAAATTTGTAACAGATATAATCATTAAAATTGAGATAGGGGGGAAAATGGTTAATAGATTTCAGATATGGAAAAAAGCCGCGATTGTTGTGATTTTAGGAGGATTTTTTTTGACTGTTTATGCAATAGATGTCAATAGCTTGCAAGAAGCGAATGATGGTTCGTTTTATTTTTTAAAACGTGGCATGTCTGCTTATAAAAATGGGCATATAAATCAGGCTATTGCAGCATTACGTTGTGCGGCTAAGAGAGGCCATATTGGTGCGAATTGGAAACTTGGCTCTATCTATGCAAACGGTGATGGTGTTCCTAAAAATGATTATAAGGCATATCATTTTTTTGCATATATTGTTGAAAAAGGAGCTGATCTTGGTTCAGAGGATGAAAGTTATGTTTCTGATGCATTGGTTAAACTTGCGGGATATATAAAAAAAGGCATTCCTCAATCACCTGTGAAACCTGATCCTTCTTATGCTGCTCATCTTTATATGCAGGCTGCGGTAAACTATGGAAATCCTAAAGCTCAGTATCATTTAGGAAAAATATTTTTAAAGGGAGAGGGAAGGGAGAAGAATCTTATACAAGCAGCACGATGGTTTCAACTTTCAGCAAAAAAAGGAAATCCTTCTGCCCAAGCAATGCTTGGAAATATGCTGCTTCAAGAAGGAAAAATTGTCCGTGGGGCGGCAATGTTAGCTGCTGCCTATGAAAAAGCTAACGTAAAAGACAGAAATTGGATTCGACCTTTGCAAGAACAGGCTTTTGCTCTTTGTAATGAATTTGAGAGACGTACAGCAATTTCACTGGTTGCTGATATTTTAAAAAATAACAGTTTTTAAACATCTGATTGTAATATTTTACATTCTCTCATCCGTTATTAAACTCTATTGTCTTGTGTCTAGGTTTACAGTAGAGATAGCTTTTGTGCTAGTATAACGGTTAATGACTTAGGATTTTAGACAAAAATTCTTGCGTTCTCGGTGTTCTTGCTTGCGGGTCAGAAAAGAACTCTTTAGATGAACAGTCTTCAAGAATTGTTCCTTGATCTATGAAAATAACACGCTCCGAGACTTTTTGTGCAAATCCCATTTCATGAGTTACACAAATCATCGTCATACCTTCTTCTGCTAAGCTAATCATGACATCAAGTACTTCACCTACCATTTCAGGATCTAGAGCAGATGTTGGTTCATCAAAAAGCATGACAAGTGGATCCATAGTTAAGGCACGTGCAATAGCAACACGTTGTTGTTGCCCTCCAGAAAGTTGACCAGGATATTTATCTTTGTGTTCAATTAGCCCAACGCGTTCAAGATACAACAATCCACGTTCAAGTGCTTCTTTTTTGCTTCGTTTCAGGACTTTTATTTGTGCAATTGTCAAATTTTCTGTGACAGATAAATGGGGAAAAAGCTCAAAATGTTGAAATACCATTCCCACCTGACTTCGCAATTTAGGCAGATTCGTTTGTTTTGAATGAACTGGTATTCCATTAATCCAAATTTCACCTTTTTGAAAAGGGACGAGAGCGTTAATAGTTTTAATGAGTGTTGACTTTCCTGATCCTGATGGACCACAAACGACAACCACTTCTCCTTTATTAATGTTGGTTGTACAGTTTTTAAGGACTTTAATTTCGCCATACCAGTTGGAAACATTTTTTATTTCGATCATATGAGTAGACATTTTTTTTCCTATTAGCGAATAATGGATATTTTTTTTTGTAAATACAAAACTATTTGTGACAGTGTAAAACAGATAACAAAATAGAAAATAGCTGCTAAGATATAAGATTCTTGCTTTACACCAAAATTATTAGCAGCAATATCAAAACCATTTAGAAGACTGTTACCACTGATGGCATAAACAAGGGTTGTATCCTGAAAAAGGATAATAACTTGTGTTAAAAAGACTGGAAGCATATCTCTAAAGGCTTGAGGAAGAATGACAATATACATACTTTGCCAATATGTCATTCCAAGAGCTTGCCCTGCATATTTTTGTCCTTGCGAAACTGAATTTATGCCAGCACGCATAATTTCTGCAAAATAAGCCGTTTCAAATGCGGTAAAGGTAATGAGTGCTGATTTATTTGCACCGATGGATGTACCGGTTAAAAAAGGCAAAAGCACGAAAAACCATAAGATAACCATCACAAGTGGTATTGAACGCATAGCGGTTATGTAAACGATTGCAAACCAAGACAGAAGTTTTATGGAAGAAAGGCGCATCATTGCTAAAAGGGTGCCGAAAACAAACCCCAATACCGTTGCAAAAAGAGTTAGAAAAACGCTAAAGAGTAAACCTGATAAAATGTAAGAACGAAATACATCAAAGGTAAAAAAGGAAAAATCAAAGTCGGAAAAATTGAAAGGAAAATAAAGTCCAAACTGAGAGCTTATGAAATTCATCATATTCAATTTCCCTTTGTTTGAAAATTAGGAATTTTGAGTATTTGTTCAATGACTGTCATCACAATGAATACGAATAAGGCTATTAGAATATAAAGAATCGTAACAAGCAAATAGTTTTCGTAAACATGGCTTACCTCTTCAATTGCTTGGTATTGAAATTGCATGAGCTCATTTATTGAAACGGCGAATGCTATAGACGAATTTTTTACAATCCCCATTGCTTCTGAAGTAAGAGGTGGCATAATTGTACGTATAGCACGTGGTAGTATAATATAGCGATAACTTTGATAAGTTGTAAACCCCATTGCCATAGCAGCATAGCGTTGTCCAGAAGGAATCGCTTCAATGCCTGAACGAACCTGTTCTGCAATGCGTGCAGATGTAAAGAATCCCAATGCGCATGTTATTAAGAGAATGGGGGAAAATTTCATCGCTGGTGGATAAATCTTAGGAACAACAAAATACCACAAAAATACTTGTACAAGGAGGGGAATATTACGCATAATTTCTACCCAAATAGTACCGATAGTACGAAATATATAATTGATTATCGATGTTTTGGGTAAAGTGCGCATTGTGCCTATAATAACACCACATAATACAGCTAAGATAAGTGAAGTGATAGACAATATAACCGTATTTTTTAAGCCATCGAGAAGTGTATCTAAATAGGTATGACTCGCGCCGGAAGTTCCTAGGCATCCTGTTACCAGTGTTTGAGTAAGGTCATCTCGACAAAGGAAAGAAAAGTCCATTAATTGATATTCCCTCAAATTAGTCATTCACAAATAGGACAATAAACTAAGCGCATCTACATAGGCGAAATTTATTAAAAAGTGAATTAAAATATAAACCACACTCAATTTTTAAAGAGTGTGGTTCTTTTTTATTAAATTCTATAAATCTTTTTCTGTGTAGCTTTCTCGAGGCTTATTATTTGGATGATCCCAAGCATATCTTGTTTGTTTTGACAAGGGAAGGTTCATAACAGTGTTAGCAGGTGGGATCGGTTTCATAAACCACTTATTATAAAGCTTTTCAAGTGATTCATCTTTAATCTGATGTACGATACTATCGTTGATTGTTTGTTCAAATTTTTTGTCATTTAATCTGAGCATACAGGCGATAGGCTCGACTGAAAGTACAGTATCAAGAATGACATAATCAGATGGATTCTTTGATTTAGCAATATGTCCAGCAAGAATTGAAGCGTCCATGACAAAAGCATCTGCCTTACCAGATTCTAATAATAAAAAACTATCTCCGTGATCTTTTCCTTTTAAAACTTTAAACTGAATGTTTTTTGCACGTTTGTTTTTACGAATAAGTTGAACAGATGTTGTACCGGTGGTCGTTGCAACTGTTTTTCCATTTAAATCGTCAAGAGATTTAATGTTAGAGTTTTTCTTTACAGCAATCCGAACCTCTTCAATGTATGTCGTATAAGCAAATGCTGCTTCTTTACTGCGGGCAATATCATTTGTTGTTGATCCGCACTCAAAATCATAGGTTTTATTTTTTAAGAGAGGAATTCTATTTTGAGAAGTGATGGGAAGATAATGAATTTTAATTGGTTTACCAATTTTTTTTGAGATATCATCAATGATACGTTCTGCCATTTCTGTATGAAAACCTACATATTTATTATTACCAAGGGCGTAGGCTAAACCAGATGATTCACGGACACCTAAAGTAATTTCCCCTGTTCGTTTTATTTTTTCAAGAGTATCATGTTCAGCATGCACGACACTTGTGAATCCAATGGCTGTTGCTGCAATAAACATTAACAATGATTTCTTCATTTATGTCCTCCATTCATTTATCTTTACTTTAGTTGTTTAAGATATACTGTTTACATGGTGTAGCATAGTTATTATTTTTGGGTGGAATTTTTTTGTTGTTTCAAATGGGGGCTGTACTTTCTTAATTGGTATTAAGGTGAATCCAAACAGGAACGTGGTCGGATGGTTTTTGATATCCCCTTACTTCTGTTTGACTATGAGCGCAAATAAGTTGATCAACAGCTTCTGGTGATAATAATAAATGATCAATGCGAATCCCATTATTTTTAGGCCAAGCACCCGCCTGAAAATCCCAAAAACTGAAGGAGGGAGTATCGGTGACATTCCGGATAGCATCGTAAAGACCTAAATTAAGAATACGTTGAAACATTTTTCTTGTTTCTTGAAGAAATAAGGCATCTTGATACCATTCTTGAGGTTTTTTTGCATCTAATGGAGCGGGGATGACATTATAATCACCCGCTAGAATAAGAGGTTCTTCATACGCAAGCAATGATTTTGCATGTGTATATAATCTTTTCATCCATTCTATTTTATAGGAATACTTTTCACTCTCAATAGGATTCCCATTTGGCAAATAGAGAGATGCAACACGAATAACACCTTTGTTTGTTGAATAAACAGTTTCAATGTAACGTGTTTGTTCATCATTATCATTTCCTGGTAATCGACGGATCACTTCATCCGGTGTTTTTTTAGAGAGAATCGCAACACCATTAAAACTTTTTTGTCCGTGTGTTTCTATATGGTAACCTAAATTTTCAATTGCATCGCGTGGAAAATTTTCATCAATGCTTTTAATTTCCTGTAAACAGACTATGTCCGGCTGGCTTTGCTGTAGCCATTGGCATAATGTTTCATGTCGTGCTTTTATTCCGGCAATATTCCACGTTGCTATTTTCATGGCGCTTATCAATTAGATATCAAATATGCAATTCAATTTAATTTACTGCATTCATGTTTTATTACAGTTACATCGCTTTGTTATTACAGTCGCATCGCTGCCTCTTTTATTTATAGAGGATATTACTATGGTAAATTGATTTATCAAGAGTAGCGGTAAAAGCAAATTTAAAGTTTTAAAATTTAATTTATTTTCATTTTTAAAAACTTTCTGCTGTTTAGTTCTTGACGAATGTAAGTGTTCTCGCTATTAGAGATGGATATAACCGATGTGGATGTGACCAGGTGTTTTGGATATGAACTGGAAGATTATTCACAGGTGTTAAGAAGATTAAAAGCAAATGCTAGTGCAAAAGGCTATTGCCTTCTCTGCTTGTGGTCGGGTAAACTGTTTTTTGCAGGTGTGCCCGATTTTGTGTGTAAACTTAGATATCTGTTCCGATTCTGTTGGAGTGGATAGAAATGAAAATAGAAAAGCCCGATTGGGTGAGACGAATGTAGATCGAAAAGAGGAAGGTTGCATGCCTACCGTAAACCAATTGATTCGTAAGCCGCGTGTAGCGCCAGTTAAACGTAATAAGGTTCCTGCTCTGCAGTCGAATCCACAGAAGCGTGGTGTTTGTACGCGTGTTTATACAACAACACCGAAGAAACCTAATTCTGCTCTTCGTAAAGTTGCTAAGATTCGTTTGACAAATGGATTTGAGGTGATTGGTTATATTCCTGGAGAGGGGCATAATCTTCAAGAGCACTCTGTTGTGATGATTCGTGGTGGTCGTGTGAAAGATTTGCCAGGAGTTCGTTATCACATTATTCGTGGTTTGCTTGATACGCAGGGTGTTAAGAATCGTAAACAGCGTCGTTCAAAGTATGGCGCAAAGCGTCCAAAATAATATTGAGAGACAAAGCCGATGTCCCGTCGTCATAGAGCAGAAAAGCGTGAAATTAATCCAGATCCTAAGTTTGGTGATTTGGTTATTATGAAATTTATGAATGCCATTATGTTTGATGGTAAAAAATCAGTTGCAGAGCGTATTGTTTATGGTGCGCTCGATTCTGTAGAAAAAAGAGTAAAAGCAGATCCTGTGGCTCTATTTCATCGGGCCTTAGAGAATGTTGCTCCTCATATTGAGGTTCGCTCACGCCGTGTTGGTGGTGCTACTTATCAGGTTCCGATTGATGTTCGTCCTGATCGTCGTCAGGCTCTTGCTATTCGTTGGTTGATTGCTGCGGCACGTGGTCGAAATGAAACGACGATGATTGAGCGTTTGTCTGGTGAATTGATGGATGCGGCTAATAATCGCGGTTCTGCCGTAAAAAAGCGTGAAGATGTTCATCGTATGGCTGAAGCTAATCGTGCTTTTTCTCATTATCGCTGGTAGAAGTTTTTAACTAAGGCAAATATAATGGCTCGCGAATATAAAATTGAAGATTATCGTAATTTTGGTATTATGGCGCATATTGATGCTGGTAAGACTACGATGACTGAGCGTATTCTGTTTTATACCGGTAAGAATCATAAAATTGGCGAGACTCATGATGGTGCTTCTACGATGGATTGGATGGAGCAGGAGCAGGAGCGCGGTATTACGATTACGTCTGCTGCGACAACGACGTTTTGGGAAGGGAGTGATGGTCGGAAGCGTCGCTTTAATATTATTGATACGCCAGGGCACGTTGATTTTACAATTGAAGTTGAGCGCTCTTTGCGTGTTCTTGATGGTGCAATAGCCTTGTTGGATGCAAATGCTGGTGTGGAGCCTCAGACGGAAACTGTTTGGCGGCAAGCTGAGAAATATCGTGTACCACGTATGGTTTTTGTTAATAAAATGGACAAGATCGGTGCTGATTTTTATCGTAGTGTAGAAATGGTTGGCTCGCGGTTAGGGGCTAAGGCGCTTGTTTTGCAATTGCCAATTGGTGCTGAAAATGACTTTGAAGGTGTTGTTGATCTTGTGGAAATGAAAGCTTTGAAGTGGGATGGTTCTATTGGTGCCTCGGCGGTGATAAGTGAAATTCCCCCTGATTTAAAGGAGAAAGCTGAAGAATATCGCGAGAAATTGATTGAGATGGCTGTGGAGATTGATGAAGCTGCGACAGAGGCTTATTTGGAGGGTGTTATGCCAACCAACGAGCAGCTTGTTTCTCTCATTCGTAGAGGGACAGTAGAAGTTCAGTTTCATCCGGTTCTTTGTGGTACGGCTTTTAAAAACAAGGGAATTCAGCCGCTTTTGGATGCTGTTGTTTCTTATCTTCCTTCTCCAGTTGATGTTCCGGCAATTAGTGGTATTGATGTGAAAACTGAGTCTGAGACGACACGCGAATCTTCAGATGATGCTCCACTATCTATGCTTGCTTTTAAAATTATGAATGATCCTTTTGTTGGTTCGTTGACGTTCTGTCGTATTTACTCAGGTAAAGTTCAGAAAGGTATTTCTCTTGAGAATACCGTGAAAAAGAAAAAAGAGCGTTTGGGGCGTATGCTTCAAATGCATTCAAATTCTCGTGAGGATATTGAAGAAGCATTTGCTGGTGATATTGTTGCTCTTGCAGGACTTAAGGAGACGACAACAGGTGATACTCTTTGTGATCCTTTGAAGGCTGTTATTTTGGAGAGGATGGAATTTCCAGAGCCTGTTATTGAGATTGCAATTGAACCGAAAACAAAAGCAGATCAAGAAAAAATGGGTATTGCTCTTAATCGTCTAGCAGCCGAAGATCCTTCATTTCGTGTTAAATCGGATGAGGAATCTGGTCAGACTATTATAGCTGGAATGGGTGAGCTTCATCTTGATATTATTGTTGACCGTATGCGGCGTGAGTTTAAGGTTGAAGCAAATGTTGGGCAGCCTCAAGTTGCTTATCGTGAGTCAATTACTAAAATGGCAGAAATTGATTATACGCATAAGAAACAATCGGGTGGTGCCGGTCAATTTGCTCGTGTAAAAATTGTTTTTGAGCCTCATGATGGTGATGATTTTATTTTTGAGTCAAAGATTGTTGGTGGTGCTGTTCCTAAAGAATATATTCCCGGCGTCCAAAAAGGGATTGAAAGTGTTATGGGATCGGGTCCTCTTGCAGGCTTTCCTATGCTTGGTGTAAAAGCGACACTTATTGATGGTGGCTATCACGATGTTGATTCTTCGGTTTTGGCTTTTGAAATTGCTGCTCGTGCAGCTTTTCGTGATGGAGCAAAGAAGGCTGGTGCGCAGCTTCTTGAACCTATTATGAAGGTGGAAGTTGTTACACCAGATGATTATGTCGGTGATGTTATTGGTGATCTCAATTCTCGTAGGGGACAGATTTCGGGAACTGAAGCACGGGGTATTGCAACGGTTGTGAATGCAATGGTTCCTTTGGCAAATATGTTTGGTTATGTGAATACCCTTCGCTCTATGAGTCAGGGGCGTGCGCAGTATACAATGCAGTTTGATCATTACGAGCCTGTACCTTCGGCTGTTGCTTTGGAGATTCAAAAGAAATATGCGTAATTTCAGGTTGGTAATTAATTTTTAACTTAGTCCTTGGCTTGGACGGAAAATGGAGAGCTCAGATGGCGAAGAGCAAGTTTGAACGAACAAAACCGCATGTTAATATTGGTACGATTGGTCACGTTGATCATGGGAAGACCTCG
>NZ_JBHIME010000003.1:0-2380 GCF_042193875.1 Bartonella sp. OC68QHHN
GTTTAGAGCTGTTAGGCAACTCATCGTTTAACCTTATCCATAACAACAAAGTCGTTAGCAGTCTAAGCACAAGCGGAAGCTTTCTTAAAGGACCGCTGAAAGTGGATGGTGAAGCTGTTTATACGAAATCACAAGTGGATGCAGCTATACTGGCACAAATAAAGAGTCTTAAAAAAGATTTGACCGATAAAATTACGAATTGGCCTGCTCTTGCTGATGCTGAATTGCTCTATACACAGGATGAAAAAATTCAGTGGCCCGTCTGGGTCACCGATAAAACTAAAGTTGAAATCCAAGCATGGGGTGGTGGGGGTAGTGGTGGTGGAGCTTATAGGTCATATTTAGGAGGCGGCGGAGGCGGAGGCGGTTGTTCAGTATGGTATGGCTATAAATCCAGTTTAAACGGGCATGAGGATATCATCATTGGTAAAGGAGGAACTTCTGTTGCAAATCATAGTGCGACAGGAAACTCTGGAGGAACAACAGTTGTTGGAAAGAATTTTATGACCGCTACAGGAGGACATGGTGGTGGAGGTGCTTCTGCCTATACCTCTCATTCGGGATTTGGTGGTAGTACGACTACCTACTATTCAGGCTCTGGTGGTGCTGGAGGTACAGGTGGAAACTTTGGTTTAGCAACAGATGAACATCTAGGAATTGCCAAAGGCGGAAATGGTTGTGCTGGAACGAATGGAATTACGAGCAAGATAAGCGGTAACGGAGGTGATGCTGGGGGTGATACATCAAGAGGTGGCTCTGGAGGGATAGGACAAGGATCCTATAGTTCAGGAAAAGCGGGGCGTGGCTTTGGTGGTGGGGGTGCTGGTGCTAGTAGGGATGGATATGACAGCGGTGCTGGTGCTGATGGCGCTGTTCTTATAAGATTATGGAAAGAATAAATGGATGCACAAGTAACCAAGATATGACAGAAGTCAAATGGATAGCTGTTCTATAAGCAGGTTTATATGTTTTTAAGTCCTTTTATCGCTCTTTAAAAGCCCTTTGAAAAGGCTTTTTTTGACTGACAGTGTCAGGCTTATGGAGCATGGTGATGGTTGTTATTCTCTCTTCATTGATTTGGAGAGCAAGAATGACAATAGAATTTAAATTTCATATTCACTTTATTAAGAATGGCAAGGGATCTAAGTTTTTAGCAATATTTGATCAGACAGCTTTTGGTATGTTTGTAAAATCCTTGATGTTGACATGCNGACGATAAGGGTTTCTAATGGGATGTTACTGTTTTTTCCATTTTAGCACTTACAATGTAAGCTATTTGTTGACATTAGCAGTATTTTACGCTATATAAAAGAATGATTAAAACGTTTAAAAGCAAAACATTGGCAGAATTATTCAAAACGGGAAATTCATCCAAGATTGATAAGAAACTTGTAAAACGTATCATGGTTCGTCTTGATCGTTTAGATATTTCTGAAAGACCAGAAGATATGAATCTTCCAGGATTCAACTTTCATTCTTTGATTGGATATTCACCCACGCGTTACACTGTCCACGTTAACGGACCATGGTGTATTACCTTTGAATTTTACTCGTGTAATGCTTACCGTGTTGATCTTGAACAATATCACTAAGGATACAGTTATGAATGACATTCCTGCACAAAGAGATAAAAACCGTTGTCCTACTCATCCGGGAGAAGTTTTAGCAGAAATTATTCCTGAAACAGGCAAAACAAAATCAGAAATTGCTCAGATGCTTGGTATATCACGCCAACATCTCTACGATATTCTGAACGCAAAAAAGCCTGTTTCTCCTGCTATTTCCGCTTGTCTTGGCAAAATGTTTGGTGATGGAGCTGCTATATGGTTACGCATGCAAGCCAATTATGATGCGTGGCATGCTGAACGCGAAACAAATGTTAGCAAAGTTCCAACACTTCACGCTGTTTGATCTCTTCCTCACTCTGAAGAGACGATGTTTTATGAAATACTAGATAAATAATAACATCCCCTGCTTTAAACATGTTCGTCGCCATTTAAAATATCATCTAAACCACGATCTAAGTCGTCTAATATATTTTGCGGTGCATCTGCATAAACAAAAGATTGTGCACCAGAACGCGCTTTTATTAATTCATGATATAAATCAACAGGAAGCATAATGATTTTTTCACGCCCTCGCTTTGTTAAAGCTACAGGTGTAGACATAGCCTCGTCTAAAATATCGCCTGCCCCGCGGTTTACATCTGTAAAACTATATTTTTTCATATGCACATCCTATCTTTAATGTATAATACGTATTATACGTACAATATGTATTATGTAAAGATATTTTACGGCATTAACCACCTCCCCGCCTAAAAGACGAGGAGATAAATCATGTTTTACGTCTAAGCTGCTTTTGTGGCAGGGCGCTCCGA
>NZ_JBHIME010000050.1:0-2840 GCF_042193875.1 Bartonella sp. OC68QHHN
TCGGAGCGCCCTGCCACAAAAGCAGCTTAGACGTAAAACATGATTTATCTCCTCGTCTTTTAGGCGGGGAGGTGGTTAATGGCTCTGTTCCATTTGTATATCCACTTTTTTACTAACTTCTAGTGTTGGAATAGAAGAGACATCAATGTCCCTCAAGGCATGCCATGTATCATAATTGGCTTGAAGCTGTAGCCATAAGGCGGGTCCATTGCCTAATAATTTGCCAATGCGAGCCGCTGTTACAGCCGTGACAGGGCGTTCTCCTTTAAGAATGCCATGCAAGTGCTGGCGTGATATTTGAAGAATCCGAGCAATTTCGGTTTTGCTTGCATTTAAATGTTCTAAGGATTCTGCTAAAATTTCTCCTGGATGAGTAGGACAGCGATTAGGATTGCGTGTGGTCATGGATAGTCTCCTTTACAATTAATCTTAAAACCTTCAATGGTATTGCTCTAGATCAACATGGTAAACGTGTCTGTTTTTAAATTCAAAAGTGATACACCAAGGACCGTTGATATGAATTGTGTAGCGAGTTGGAGTAAAGCCTTTAAGCATATGAAAGTTATAACCGGGTACATTGATATCACTAACTTGAGAAGCTGCGTCAAGGGTATCAAGACGGCGAATAATACGCTGTTGAAGCCTGCTATCAATCTTACTTTTTCCTGTTTCCCAGAGAGATTGTAGGTCTTTATTTTTAAATGTTTTGATCATAACAAATTCAACAACTTTATTTTAAATAAAATGTAATGTATTAAGTGACAATTGTCAACAAAAATGTTACAGTTAAATATTGTAAATGGAATACTGTAGAACTGAAGGAATGTAAGAAATGAACATCAAGCCACTTCGCACTGAACAAGATTATCAAGAAGCCTTAGAAATTGTGTCAGCAATGTTTGATAATCAACCTCAAGAAGGGACTCCCGAATTTGATCAAATGGAGGTTCTTGTATTGTTGATTGAAGCGTATGAAGCAGAGCACTATCCTGTTTCTCCTCCTCATCCAATTGAGGCTATTAAATTTAGAATGGAACAAATGAACTTGACCGCTAAAGATCTTGTTCCTGCGATTGGTCATTTAAATCGTGTTTATGAAATATTGAATGGCAAAAGAAAATTAACACTGCGCATGATTAAAAATTTGCACCAACAATTTAATATCCCACTGGAAAGCCTAATAGCTTAGACTTGTTTTTCTTTTCTCCACTTCATGCGTAAAGAGAAGGATAGGCGCATGGAGGGAATAAATTTGCATGTCAACATCAAGGATTTTACAAACATACCAAAAGCTGTCTGATCAAATATTGCTAAAAACTTAGATCCCTTGCCATTCTTAATAAAGTNTAATGAAGAGACCATAACAATCATCTACACTCTCTCATAAGACTGACACTGTCAGTCAAAAAGGGTTTTAAAGAAAGAAAATCATATAAAGCCAGCTTATACAACAAGCATCATTACACTATTGTTTGAGTGCCTAAGCTGCTTCACCTTTTTCTTGTGATTTATGCCTAGGCTCTGCCATTATGTCTTTATCCACCACGGGAGGAGAGAATACTCCATCCTTATAAGTCCAGCCAATTTGTGCTTCCTTTGAAGGGATAGCTTCTCCATCAAAGGTGTGAACATAATCTTTTGATGCGACAATAATATTTGTCACCACACCATTTTCAACAACTGCATATTCCATCAATACCTCCTATATAAAAAATCTAAATAATATTGCTCCAGCGCCACCATAACCTTTAGATGATCCTGGAAAATAGCCTCCACCGCCACCGCCGGTAGACCTATTCCCATCACCACCATTCCCGCCTTTTCCACTGTAACCTCCTTTTGTGATACCATCAGTGGTATGTTTACTCTCAGCACCACCACCACCACCACCAAAAATAGAGTTGCCACCATGTCCGTAATTTCCTGTTTTTACTCCATAGCTACCTCCTCCTCCACCGTTGAAAGTCGAATCACTTCCATTTGAATTGGGTCTATTAGAATAAGCGCCACCACCATTTCCTCCGCGACCATTACCGTTGTCATCTCCCGGACCTCCATTACCACCACTTCCATCAATTCCTATAGTTCTACCGAGCCCACCTCCACCGGCACGGAGAATTCCTTCAATAATCGTAGTACCACCAGGACCTGTGCCACTACCCCCTCTACCTATTTGAGCCGCTCTCGATTTTTTAAGATCGGATCCTCTGATTTGAACCCGTACGCAACCACCGCCACCACCGCCACCGCTGCGTCCACTACCCCCTCCACCCCAAGCCCATATTTCAATTTTTGTATTATCGGTAACGCCTTCAGGAAATGGAATAGGACCACTTTCTGTCATAAGGATTTCGACGGGTTTTTTGGTTAATAAAGCTACCAATTTATCTATTTCTGATTTGGTATAAACAGCTTCACCATCAACTCTCAAAGGTCCTTTAAGCGAGCTACCACTCGCACTTAAACTGGTGAGCACTTCACCATTATGGATGAGGCTAAACGAGGAATTACCTAACAGTTCTAAATCACCACTCATGGTAACTTTGCTGGTAAATTTATTATAACTTTGCCATTCATTTGGGCTGGCTAAGCGACCATAACTTGTGAGATCTTCATTGATCTTAGCTCTAAAATCATCAAGCCCCACAATATCTTCAATCTTATGTTGATGAGAGCCAAGCAAAGATACAGCACTGCCAAAGGTGAAGTTATTATTGCTTGCTTTGTAGAGCACATAGTTGTTAGCGGCATCGTGTGCACCCTCGATATCGCTTAAATCAGCAAATGAGAAGGTTTTATCGGCTGCCATTTTGCCCTTCAAGGCTGCTTCAAGATCTGTG
>NZ_JBHIME010000014.1:0-34861 GCF_042193875.1 Bartonella sp. OC68QHHN
CAATATCATTTTTTACTTTTTTGCAAAATAAAATAGCGTAAACAACTGGGCGTATTTCAATACATTAAACTAAATTAAAAAGCGTATAAAAATTCCTTGCTGGATAGCAGCGGCTTTCAGATTATAATACCCCTCCCCTCACAACGATTGCAACTTTTCTTACATATCGCAGTGATGTTATGTAAAAGGCTACAGATAGAGTACATATTCTATAATCACCATTGCATAAACATCTTACACGCTTTATGCTTTTCCATGGAAGCAAAAGGAAGATGTCAATGTCATCTAAACTAACGCGTAACCAAACATTGGTTTTAAACACTTTAAAAAATGCAAAAGGTCCTTTAAGTGCTTATGCAATTCTTAATCACTTACGCGAAGAAGGCTTTCGTGCACCTCTCCAAGTTTATCGTGCGTTAGAAAAACTCGTACAGTTAAAGTGTATTCATCGTCTTGAAAGTGTAAATGCCTTTATGGTCTGTTTACACCCTGAAAACTGTCAACATGAACTTACAACGTTTATAATTTGCGAAAACTGTGGCACAGTCAATGAAATACAAAATCAAACGATTGTATCGAGTTTAAAACAGATGGTTCAAGCTGTTGACTTCCAAGCCCACAAAAGCACCCTAGAAGTACGAGGTCTTTGTAAAAAATGCGTAACAAAATAATACCTTGAACTTGCAAGTTCATATATTTAGCATTATGTTTCAGAAACTGCCTTATTGTTTGAAAAGCTCTTATCGTCCTTGCATGTATATCACCCGATCTTAGTGATGGGTTTATTATACTCATTGGAACATAAATATTGAAAGTATAAAATCATGTCCATAGCTAAGACAATTTTTTCAACCAAAAATTTTAATAAAACGCAACAAAAGAAAGTAATCAAAGTTCTTCTTATTGTCTTTGCACTTTTTGTGCTTTGGTTTAGCTATAAGTGGATAACGCAATGGCGTTATATACTCTCCACTGAAGATGCCTACGTGCAAGGAGATATAGCAGCTATTGCGACTAAATTAAATGGATATATTGAAAAAATTGCCATTAAAGCCAACCAAGTTGTAAAAAAGGACGATGTTTTATTTTACCTAGACAATGGTGATTATCAAATAGCCTTGGATCAAACAGAAGCGCATCTTAACACACAGAAAAAAACACTTCTACGCATTGACGCACAAATCACAGCCGCTCATAGTACTTTAGATGATGCAAAAGCACAAAAGGCAGCCGCTTCAGCCATAGCAACCAATGCACAACTCACCTTAAAACGTGTAACAGAACTGAAAAAAAATCGTTATGCTCCTCAATCCAATGTTGATGATGCCAAATCAGCTTATGAACAAGCTATTGCGAATGTTAACAGAGCGGATGCACAAATGGCTGCAGCACGTGCAAATATCCGAGTGCTAGAAGCACAACGAAGTGAAATAGAAAGCCAAACAAAGAGTCTGGAACTCACGCGTGAAAAAGCACAACGTGATCTTGATTCGACCATTATACGAGCGCCATTTGATGGAGTTATAGGAAATTTAACAGCAAAAACGGGAGATTTTGTTGTAAATGGTCAACGTCTTGCAGCGTTAGTCCCCATACATGCACTTTATATTGAAGCAAACTATAAAGAAACACAGTTGCAAAATATCCACGCAGGACAAAAGGCTTATATTGCTATTGATGCCTTCAAAAAGGAGTTTTTTACAGGAAAAGTGCTTTCTATTTCGCCCGCAACAGGCGCTGTTTTTTCTCTTTTGCCTCCACAAAATGCTACCGGTAACTTTACCAAGATTGTCCAGCGCATTCCCGTACGTATTTCTATTCCAGAAGAAGTCTTAAAAAACGGACATATCCGAGCAGGAATGAGTGTTTCAGTGAAAGTTGATACACGTACAAAGCCACAAGATAAAAGTCTCTTATAACAAAAAAGTAGAAGATCTTACTATGACATCTTCCATACCAGAGCTCGTACAATCTCAAGAACGCATAGAAATGCAAAAAATTGTAGTTTTTATTGCTATGTCCTTTGGCATGTTTATGGCAATCTTAGATATCCAAATCGTCTCCTCCTCTTTAGCTGAAATTCAAGCGGGTCTTGCAGCAAGCTCTGAAGAAATTTCATGGGTTCAAACTTCCTATCTCATCGCTGAAGTCATCATGTTACCGCTTTCTGGATTTTTAGGACGATTGCTTTCAACACGTGTTTTCTTTACCTTATCAGCTATCGGGTTTACGATTACTTCTATTCTTTGTGCGACGGCAACATCTATTGGAGAGATGATTTTGTATCGCGCACTACAAGGTTTTATTGGTGGTGGAATTATCCCTAGTGTTTTTGTTGCCTCCTATGTCCTTTTTCCTCCTTCCAAACGTCCCATTGTTACCCCTATCGTCGGACTGGTCGCAACATTAGCCCCCACCATTGGTCCAACCGTGGGAGGCTATATTTGTCATCTCTCATCATGGCATTGGCTCTTTCTCATCAATGTACCCTGCGGGATTATCATCTCAATTCTCGCTTGGAAATTAATTGATTTTGATAAAGCGGATCCCTCTTTAATGAAGAAATTTGATTGGTTAGGCCTCATTTCTATGGCTATTTTCTTGGGAACTTTAGAGTATGTTCTAGAAGAAGGAGCACGTCATGATTGGCTGCGTGATAGGCTGATTCGGGATTTATTCATTATCATGATTCTTGCTGCAGCCTTATTCTTCTGGCGTGCTTTTACAGCAAAAGAACCCATTGTAGATCTTTCTACTTTTTCTAATTTTAATTTTTCAGCTGCATCCATTTTTTCTTTTGCACTGGGAATAGGTCTTTATGGACTCACATACCTTTATCCTGTCTATTTAAGCCAAATCCGCCATTATGATGCCCTCATGATTGGAGAAACACTGTTTCTTTCAGGATTCGTCATGTTATTAACTGCTCCGCTTGCTGGATTTCTTTCAGCACGAATGGATGCACGTTTAATGATGGCAATAGGACTTTTGGGTTTTGCAATAGGCACTTGGATGGCAAGCTCTATCACAGATAACTGGGATTTTTGGCAGCTCTTTTGGCCGCAAGTTTTCCGTGGTGCTTCTGTGATGCTATGTATGGTTCCTGTTAATAACATTGCCTTGGGAACACTCCCGCCAGAACGGATGCAAAATGCTTCTGGACTCTTTAATCTCACGCGGAATCTAGGTGGTGCTGTAGGGCTTGCCATTATCAGCACTCTCATGACAAAACGCACAGACTTCCATTATGAACGAATAGCCGAAACGCTTAACCACGCAAACAGACAAGCGACTGAAATGCTTTCAAAGCTTACTTTATTTTTCAAAACAGAAACCTTTGATTCGTATACTCTTGCTCTTTCTCAATTGTTTGGTATGGTACGCATACAAGCAACGATTATGGCTTTTAGTGATATTTTCTTTATCATAACCATTATCTTTGGTACTTTGACAGTTATGACCATTTTTCTTAAAAAAATACCACCTCTCATGGATTCACCACCAAATCACTAAGCTTAATTAAAATTGAGAAATATTTTTATCCTTATCACTTTCCTCGCTTCCTATGCACTTTATCTCTTCTCAAGAAACAGTATGAATCAACATATGATTCTAAATGATTCTTCTGAGAAAAATTCAGTTCAATGCGGGCTCTTTACGCATTTAAAAATAACTTCTCGCATACAAAAATTATTTTAGATGATAATAAACAAAGAGCTTATCTAAAGTGCTCCACACCATAAAGATAAAGCAGCTATTTCTATAAGATTTTTGATTTATCACCATAGGACAAAAAAACATTAAAACAATATTTGCGCCCGTCATTAAATCTCCCATCTATCTACCCCCTTTTTACGCTATTATCCTCATAAAAACTATTCTGTAAGATTCTTTGCCTTTCACTCTTTTGATTCTTACAAGAATATTCATAAAAGATTTATGATTCTTGTGATTTTTATTCACGCACCGATTTCCCTTATAATGTGTAGAACAACGTTTTTTTGATTCTGAATGCAAAATTTTACATGAGAAAATTATTTTGTATTTGATACTCTCATGCTAATTACAAAACGATTTACCTTTATAGCAAAAAAATAATGATATATTTTTTCAAAAAAAGCTGCTTTTGAACATGTAATTTTACTTTTTACACTCTTTTAGAAAAGCTGATACTTACAATTTTAACTCGACTGCTACATATTTTTCTTTCTCAAGCCCCTTCTCTTTCAACAAGCGCTAAAATTGTATAAAATTTCTCAAAATGTCTCTCTATTGAATCAATCAAAACCATTCCCTTGCACATAAAACGCAAAGAGATAAAAACTGTTTAAGAAAAAAGTAAAATATTCAACCGTTTCGATGCAAGATCTACCAACGATATTGAAAACTGTATGATGATACCGGCTCTAAAAGAATACAAGACCACTCAAAAATCCGGTTCATTTAATATTATAAAATAGGACGCTATTTCAAAAAATGAGCTTACAATATATTCTTACTCACTTAACTGAAATTATCAAAAATAAGAAACTAGCCATATAATAAAAATCGCAAGACAACTCCCCAAAACTTTGTACCGCCAAATACTTTGGCACTAGTCAAAACAGTATGCTCTCCTCAATGCCAGCTGTTGAAAAACGAAATAAACACTATCTTCAAGCCACTTTATGATGCTGAAAACGATGTGAAACTTCTCGTTCTCCACTAGGAACTAAAGTGCCATAACACCCAGAAAGATAATGTGGTATCAGTTCCAACGCTTGAAAGCGATGCTTTTCATAAGGACCAGGCATTGCCAAATTTTCTGTTAAACTATTTGAAAAGCCAAAACGTTGATAAAATTCAAAATCCCCTACCAGCAAAATGGCGCCATATCCCAATTTTTTTGCTGTTTCAATTGCATGGCGGACTAAAATTGATCCTATTCCCATACCAGCATATTCAGATGCAACAGCCAAGGGTCCCAAAAGTAAAGCATGTTGTGTTTTATTGCTTCCTTTAGAAAAAGAAACATGCCAAAGACGGATACTTCCCACAAGCTCTCCAAGCGCATTTTTAACCACAAAAGAAAGCCCTTGAGCAGCTAACCGACCACGACGTAAAGCCTCTGATGATTTACGTTTACGTCCATACCCCATCGTTGAATCAAGCAAATTTTCTCGATAAGGCTTATCTGCTTCTTGCTCCAATAAAAGTGTAAAACATGCCCCATCTTTTGTTTGAAAATTCATCATGTTCATCTCAATGACCGCCCTCTTATAGCGCCATGACGAGCATAGCAAAAAATCTAAAAAACTACAGTTAAAAGGAAACTTCAGATCACATATGATCGTAAAGGCTCAAAACCATTAAAAGCAACCGATGCGTAAGTTGTTGTGTAAGCACCCGTTCCATGAATCAATATTTCATCTCCTATCGTTAGGGATAGAGGAAGCGGATAAGGTGTTTTTTCATAAAGAACATCTGCCGAATCGCATGTTGGCCCAGCCAAAATACAAGGCTCCATAACCTTATCATCATGAGGTGTCTCAATAGGATAACGAATGGCTTCATCCATAGTCTCAGCAAGACCATTAAATTTCCCAATATCAAGATAAACCCATCGTACATTATCATTATCAGCTTTTTTAGATATTAGAACAACTTCTGTACGAATAACACCAGCATTGCCAACCATCGCACGCCCAGGCTCAATAATCGTCTCAGGGATACGATTACCAAAATGCTTTTTCAATGAATCAAAAACTGCTGTACCATAAGCTTGTTCTGTAGGGACATCTTTCAAATAACGCGTTGGAAAACCGCCCCCCATATTCACCAACCTCAGCGAAATGCCTTCTTGTTCCAAACGCTTAAAAACTGTAGCAGCATCCGATAAAGCACGATCCCACGCACTCAGATCAACCTGCTGAGATCCAACATGAAAAGAAACACCATAGGCTCGCAAACCCAATTGGTGTGCCCGTCTTAGAACATCAACCGCCATAGCTGGAACACAACCGAATTTGCGTGACAATGGCCACTCTGCACCTTTGCCATCGGTAAGAACACGACAAAAAACACGTGCTCGTGGAGCAACACGGGCAATTTTTTCCACTTCTTCAACAGAATCAACTGCATAAAGTGAAACTCCCAATGCATATGCTCGTGCAATATCACGCTCTTTTTTAATCGTATTCCCAAAAGAAATACGCTCTGACGTTGCTCCGGCTTTTAAAGCCATTTCAATTTCTGCAACAGAAGCCGCATCAAAAGAAGATCCTAAAGAACTCAGCAAACACAAGATTTCAGGTGCTGGATTTGCCTTTATTGCGTAAAAAATACGAGACTGGGGCAGAGCTTTTTCAAAATTTAAATAGTTGTCACGAACAACATCAAGGTCAACAATTAAGCATGGACCTTCGGAACGATGTGTTGCAAGAAAATCGCGAATACGTTGCGTTGCCATCTGCAATTCTCCTTGAGGGAAAGCTCCCCCACTCTATGCTTGAACAGCCAAAGCTGCCAAAAGCTAAAGGACAAAAAAACACACAACAACCATCCCCATTCCGATTACAAAAAACCAGAAATTAGTATTGTATGCAGCGAAAGAACAGCGCGAAGCCGCGTTATTCTACTTTATCTGCCTTTTTGATTGGAGTTGAGAAAACCACTTCCGCACTGAAGGCAATGAGGTGTGCCTCTATAGTTATCCCAGCATTTAAAAACTGGAAGACACCAGAAAGGCCCGCACCGTCGTTGCTTCAAGATGTCCTCATTCTTGCAATTGGCTGTAAGAATGACTGGAGCGGTTAGTTCCAGGTACCGTACCGGTTAATCTCACCATTTGAGAACCAGCGGACACCCACAGGCACGTGCGACTTTGGGCAAGGCATCCTATAAAACGAATTCTTTCTCATTTCAATCATTTTTTTAATTTTAAACATTTTTTAATTTTTAAAGATAAAATGATGCGAAAAAACAACATTCTCCTCCACCAGACAAAGCCATCCATCCGCTTTCATGAGATCACACCCCTTACATTATCCGAGCAACATAAAGCACTGTCTTGCTTTTAAAGCCCCTCGTTTCTTTGTCCTATTCTATCTCCTAATATGCCCCATAGAAAATAACGCAAAATAAATTACTCAACGCATTAATTTATAATGATAATTTATTATTGTACCCTTAAACAAAAATCCCATCATAAAATTCTCTTATTTTAACCCCCTTACAATAAATCAATTCAAATCATTCTTTTGCACATTACAAATAAAAACAATTGAAAAAAGGAGAACCTCTTATATATCCTCTCAAATGCAAGGATGACCGACATTGAAAACTAGCGATAGTAACAACTGAAGCACCATCATCTTTAAAGATAACGATGTCCTTCCCCCAACCAATACCATTATCTTTCTCATTTACATCCTAAAAAAACATCCCTGCTTCCACATCCATTTCACAGCATCGTTTAAGGTAGATATCATGCAAAATTCCCAGTATAATATAGCTTGTATGGTATAGATCAACTACACCTCACCCTCTTTATACTTATGAAATTACAAACCAACGCCCCCATTTTATCTGCCAACTCCCAATATTGCAGAAACTCCTACATTGAAATGTTTCATAACACCTTATCTAAAATGATTTTTGTCCACACGTTGCTCCCATTTGCAACGTACAGGTGAATGAATTTTCACGTGATTCGTTCTCATCTAATCTAGAAGCAATAAAGTTCACAATATTTAACTCTTTTATTCAAATCAAAATAAATTATCATTATAAATTAATGTATTATATTAAATTCTGAAATCATAAACTCCTATTATCATTTTATTTTTCTCACCTAGCATCTCCTCTTATTAACCACATCTTATTCATACGCTTTTCTCTTAAGCTATAAATCTCCCTCCCCTGCACTGTTGGTGAAGAGAGTTTCTACTTTAAAATGAAAAGTATTTAAAAACTCAATCCTATAAAATGTAAGGAGAGCAAATGATCTATAATGATTATTTATAAATCAAATAATTTAACATAGACAAAAAGACCGAATAATATCCGGTCTTATAAAATATTTTTCTACCAATATCAAAAAACTCTTCTCTCTCTTAAATTTAAGAGAAAAACGCTAAAATTTAAAGCCCTACACTACGCTACCCTTATGTCCCTTGGTGAGAATCAATTGCACGCAACTTCAACAATTGAAACTGCCTATGGCGCTCACGAAAGCGATCTCTATCGGCTTCACTACGCGTGTTATAACAAGCATCACAGGAAACACCTTCCTCATAATGAGGCGATAATTTGCTTTCAGCATTAAGAGGAGAACGACACGCGCGACATAATTCGCGTCCGCATTCTTCAAGACCATGTTGAACAGAAACACGCTCATCAAAAACAAAACACTCACCCCACCATAAACTTTCCTCTTTTGGAATTTTTTCTAAATATTTTAGGATACCTCCTTTTAAATGGTACACTTGCTCATAACCAAGCTCACGAACATAAGCTGTTGATTTTTCACACCGAATACCGCCTGTACAAAACATAGCAATTTTCTTTTTCTTCTTTAAATCAGCTTCATGTTGACGCACCCATTCAGGAAATTCGCGAAATGTTTTAATCTGCGGATCAATCGCTCCTTGAAAACTTCCAATCGCATATTCATAATCATTACGCGTATCGATCAAAATTGTCTCTTCATCTTGAATAAGAGCATTCCAATCTTCAGGATCCACATAAGTACCAACAACTTTTAGCGGGTCAACCCCTTCAACCCCCATTGTCACAATCTCTTTTTTCAACCGCACTTTCATGCGATGAAAAGGCATTTTTGATGCCCATGAATATTTAATCTCCGGCGTTTGAAACGCTGGCTCAGCCGTAATAAAATCCACCAATGCCTCAATCGCAGCACAAGAACCAGCAACCGTTCCATTAATTCCCTCTTGTGCTAAAAGCAGAGTACCTTTGATATCCTTTGCTTGACATAAATCCTGCAAAGGTTTTTGTAATTGATGATAATGCTTCAAATCTGCAAAGCAATAAAGTGCAGCAACTTTAAAATTCTTTTCCATGTGTTTTGCCATAACGCGCGTTTCATTCAATTTCAAGATTTATTCATGTACTCTTTAACATATTGTGCTTAATCAAACGATAGAAATAATATTATCTCCAAGAAGAAAAAATATCATGTGCCAAAAAAGAGAAAAGCTTTCATTATATCTCCAAGGACAAACTGTTATACCTGTTTTGCTCATTGACAATTTACAAAGTGCTGTACCCTTAACACGTGCTCTTGTCAAAGGCGGATTAAAAACAATTGAGATCACCTTGCGAACACCAAATGCCCTCAAAGCAATTCAGAAAATTACACAAGAAGTCCCTGAAGCAATTGTTGGAGCTGGAACAATTCTCAACACAACACATTACGAAAAAGCCGAACAAGCTGGAGCAAAGTTTATTGTAAGCCCCGGATTATCAAATGAATTAATCAATTGTGCAAAAAATAGTGAAATTCCCCTTCTTCCTGCTGCAATGACCCCAAGTGAACTCATGCAAGCATTAAACAAAGGCTATTCATATCTTAAATTTTTCCCAGCTGAAGCCGCTGGAGGCATTTCCTTCATCGAAGCTTTAGCATCTCCCTTCTCTGATATCCAGTTTTGCCCAACAGGCGGTATTACACAAAAAAGTGCAACACAATGGCTCCAACTGCCTAACGTCTTCTGCGTTGGCGGTTCTTGGATAGCGCCACAACATCTCATTGCAATAAGTGATTGGGATTCGATTACTGCATTAGCATATACTGCATCACAACTTCCCTCTCCCTCGAAAAAAGCTCTTTCTACGAAAGAATGTAAGGTGTAAAAACATCAACCCCTTCAACAAAACCAAAGCTTTCACACATCCTTATGCAATCTTTTAACATCGTCATAAAACCACAAAACATCACCCAATCTTCAGCGAGATGAATATTGGGGAGTGTTATTGTTTCAAAAAAGCACCCACTCTCCATAATACGCCCCATATGCTCAGAAAGCTCACGAGTGGTCATAAGATAAAATTTCAGCTGTTATACATGTGCCCCAATAAGAGGATCTTGTGCAAAGAGGAAACAAGATCTTTTGCATAAATTAACTCATTCTGCTCACGCGTTATTTAAATAAGGACAACTTCTGAAAATTTTTCATAAGTTTCAGGATCACGAATAAGGCTTGCAAAAGGCCCCCCCCCGTACCAGTTTGAAAGAAGATAAAGTATCAACTTCCCCACTCATTACTCCACAAAAGCGCGCTCTACAACATAAGTAGCTGGAGCATTATTGGCTCCTTCAACAAGACCAAAACTTTCACACATCCTTGCACAATCTTTTAACATTGCAATAGAACCACAAATCATCACCCGATCTTCATCAGGATGAATTTTAGGAAGGCCAGTTGTTTCAAAAAAGCACCCGCTCTCCATAACAGTCGTAATACGCCCCATATGCTCAGAAGGTTCACGAGTAGTCATAGGATAAAATTTCAACTGTTGTGCATATGCCCCAATGAGAGGATCTTGTTGCAAAGAGAAAACAAGATCTTTTGCATAAACTAACTCACTCTGCTCACGCGTTGTTTGAATAAGGACAACTTCTGAAAATTTTTCATAAGTTTCAGGATCACGAATAAGGCTTGCAAAAGGAGCAACCCCCGTCCCAGTTGAAAGAAGATAAAGACGTTTTCCAGGAATAAGAGCATCAAGAACCAGTGTTCCTGTAGATTTTTTACGCATGAGAACTGTATCACCAATTTTAATTTTTTGGAGATGCTCGGTTAAAGGTCCCCCTGGAACTTTTATCGAAAAAAACTCAAGCTGTTCATCCCAAAAGGGACTTGCAATCGAATAAGCGCGATAAATCGGCTTTTCTGCATTTGGCAAACCGATCATAACAAACTCACCCGAACGAAAACGAAAACTGTCTGGACGATTCAAACGGAATTTAAACAAACGATCTGTATAATGACAAACCTCTTGGACAGTAAGAGCGAACACATTCTCAGGAATCGGAAAATTTGCAACGCTGCTGATGTTTGACTGATCATTTGTGGCAGACGTATTCATAAAACTCTTCCTTATCTCTTTCTTGAACATGGACTCAAGATTCGCCAAATGATATAATGCTTGTGCAATCATCTGCCAATATTTCTCTTAAAACATAAATCACGCAATTAACATTTTTGTATTTAAAATAACCAAAATAGAAAAACTTTTGAACCTTGCAATCAAAAACTATAAAAATACTCTCCTTTTATATCCGTTTATATCTGTATTACGAAATAAAAGAAGAACAGAACATACAATCTAACAAAATCAAAAAGAACACCACGCACAAAATATCAGATTGCATCATCATTGGAGGTAAAAAGGAAAATGCAACACAAGAATTTTAAAAGGATCATTCAAGAAATAAATGGAATGTGCATGCGAATATGCTCAAATTAAATCAACCCCATAAAAATAAAACAGCAATTTGATGATATTCAATATAACGCATAATACACCCTGTTATTTTTGTCTTTATCAAAACAAGATAGGATTTTCCAAAATAAATTTTAATAAAAAATTAGTTCTCATAACACCGCTAAATTTATACTTATTTTCTTCTATAAAATATAAATGTTAGCGGTACTTGAAAAACTGATCAATAACGAGTTCTTAGTGCGTTTCTATAACTTTCCAGCGATTACCATCAGACATATACATTATTTGTGTTCCCTTATTAACTTTCGTTACACTGCCATTGACATGAAGGGATGAACTGTAACCAGCACGGTGATCAACAAAGATTGATTTCCACTTAAACGGCTGGGGCTGTGGGAAGTGAATATTGGATGCCCAAGAACCATCTTGAGTACGAATAACAATCAAATTATTTGCTTTCAATGCATCAGAAATAGTTTGTGCACTCAAATCTTTCTCATTAACAAGAGCAACTTCAGGTGCATGAGGCGATGGTGTCCCTCCAAGATTGCTTACAGTACTGATACAAGCATCATTATTACGAGCAGCTTGAACCACATAAGGATCATTGCAATTTCCATAAGTGTATGTGCTTTGCTCCGCTTTGACTTTGTTATCGCCCACAGGACTTCTAAAGATTGAACTTTGCATGCCCATAACAAAACAGGATGAAAGTTGCTCACCTCCTTGGGAATATTCTTCAACAAAACCAAGAGAATTATAAAAACTGCCAAATGTATTTGGAACTTCAATAACTCCTACAATCGTTTTTGTACCATCCATCAAATCTGTTATGATACCGGTCACCAGATTGCCATCTTTTGAAACATCTAATTTATATTGATGCCCCGTTTTCCAAGGCACTTCAATATCACACTGTACCCCTGAACCTTCATGATCAAAATAACGACATTGACCACTTTTCCAGCCTACAGCCTTCCAAATCGAGTAGTTAAAGAAATGAACCCCTCTCCTATTTTGTAGACCAATATATCCAATATCTCCACTTTTAAAGTAAAACTGGTTTGCCCAATAGTAGTGGGAACCATCTCCGCCATCACTACTAATCTGTTGGAAAAAAGAGAATTTATTAAATTCCGAATGAGCGGGCCATATATGTTAGATAGAAACGATCCCACCCCCAACAACAGCATAACTTAGCAAACTAATTAAAAACAATACCAAAACGAATAATATTTTTCTGATTCTATAATACATGGTATATCCCCTTAATCCATGAAATACAGAGAGTTAATTTTACCAAAACAACACTCTATCGTCAATCCACCCAAAGAACTTGAATTCGCTATTGATACGAAAAACTTTTCTGGTTTCACTATGAACAACGATACAACACTTCGGATGAAGCCTTTATTTTTAAATATGCCTCAATTAGAGAAAATAAGTAAAAAATAAGAAGTCTATCCTTCTACCAATTGTCAGAAGGTCATGTGTCCATAACCACACCAATAAAACTAATGATATCTCTTATCACCAAAGCAAGCTATTTTATATCAAAAGATTGCTTTCATAGCACATAATCCAATATAAATTGTTAATAATTTTAACAATAACAAACCATACACACATCCTTTCCATATATCATAGAAACCTATATGAAATCACCAAAGGGAACTTAGTGTCTCACTGACTCGAAAGAGGATTGTAAAATGAAAAAATCCGTTAATGATGAAATAGATACATCACTCTATACAGCTGTAGCAACCATCGATGTCAGCGCCATCGTTGCCAATTATATCACTTTAGCCAAACGTGTAGCTCCAACGGAATGTTCAGCAGTTGTAAAGGCAAATGCCTATGGATTAGGAGCTCACAAAATTGCTCCTGCCCTTTATCAAGCTGGTTGTCGCACTTTTTTTGTCGCCCAAATCATAGAAGCACTCCAATTAAAAAGCATTTTACCATCAAATGTCACGATTGCCCTTCTGAATGGACTTCCACACTTAGCAGAAGAGTTTGTCGCACAATCTGGTATTGTTCCTGTTCTAAACTCTTGGAATACCATTGAAAATTGGCAAAAAATTTGTCAAAAAAAAGATAAAAAACTTCCAGCAATTGTTCAAATCGATACCCGTATGAACCGATTAGGACTTGACCAAAAAGAATTACAAAAACTCATCAAACACCCTACAATTTTCGAAAAAGCAGAAATAAAATATATTCTCAGTCACCTTTCTAACGGGGAAGATGATACCCACCCATCAAATTATGCCCAATTGACTTCTTTCAAAACTGTCCTTGCGCAACTGCCGCCCTGCAGAGCTTCCTTTGCCAATTCTGGAGGCATCTTTCTAGGATCAGATTTTTATTTTGATCTTGTTCGCCCCGGTATTGCACTCTACGGAATCGAACCTCAAGGAAAATACACATCACTTCTGAAACCTGTTTTAAAACTTGAAGCCCAAGTCATCCAAAATCGCGTTGTTGATGCAGGAGCACCTGTTGGTTATGGAGAAAGCTTTATAACCAACAGACCAAGCACTCTTACAACCATTTCTATAGGCTACGCAGACGGCTGGCTTCGTGCTCTTTCGAATAAAGGAACAGTTTATTTCAACGGGTACAAACTTCCCATGGTTGGGCGGGTTTCTATGGATTCCATTATTGTAGATACGACCGATCTTGATCAAAAACCTCAAACAGGTGACTGGGTAGAACTCATTGGACCCCATCAAACACTTGAAAAAGTATCTATAGATGCCGATACCCTTCCCAATGAAATTCTAACATCTCTTGGCTCACGCTATAAATACATTTACACATAAAAACTCTTTAAAGAAATAAATTGATTAAAATCATCATTTTAGAAAATTGAAGGGCTTTTACGAAAGATTTTACAACAATCAATCACATAGAATGGTCATAAACACCACACATTCACAGAAATCTCAAAATAGACAAGTTGATGGAGTGTTTTATGGAAGTAGCTTTCACCCAAAATACAAAAACTTAGCCTTTTCCCCATAAATTGACAAAAAAGAATCTACTGCAAAGTTTTTAAAATTAATTGCCCAATCACAATCATTCGCTTGCATATCACAAGCTGGACTATGTTTAGATAAAAATGATTTAAGAAAAGAATAATACCTCTTATGAACTATCTCAAGTGCCAAGGGCTATAATAACATTAGACGCTGGTAAAGTGTATGATGGTGCCAACTTACTCCTTCATAGAGCGTAAAGATTGAGGGGCTTTCAATAGATTCACCGTTGTACCATTCACAAGCACCGTCGCGAAATAGAATTGGGAACGAAATGTCTCTTTAAAACAAATACGGGAATTAACAACCCAAGTATATTCTTTTTGGATCGTTCTGTTTTACATGAGGGTCGTGCCCCCATTAAAGAACACAATAAATAAAAGCATGAGACAATGTGTAATCCCCATTATTAAAAAAACATTGCTTTAGATACTTTTGAAAGCCGTAAAGCTGAATTAAAAGGAGAGGACAAATTGAGGATTGATTTTCACCTTTACGGCCTTATATTTCTCTGAAATTATATTGTCTTCCAGTTGCAAAGATTACGTCAACAGAAATACGCAATCCCCTCGCCCTCATCTGGCATACAAAAGCTGTAACTACTCATAAGCTCCTTTTTGCCTCAATCTCTGGCTCAAAACATGTCGCTGCGTTAAGTTTGGATATTGATTTACAGGTAACAGCTAAAGCACACGTGCTCTTAAGAAAACAACGCCGTAAAGTTACAAACTGACCCGCAATGGATTGGAAAGATGTACTGGCTTTTTATAAAACACCCTGTAAAAAACAACCATAATACATTTGGCTTTGCGTTTATTCATTCTGACAAGTGTTCTTACATATTTTTGCATCATATTTATAAAAAGCAGATTAAAGAGAAATATTTAGATAATTCTTAACTCGAGAAGATGCAACAACAGAGTTTCGCGTGTCTTTATCATCAGAAGCACTAAAATTGATTTTATTCTTTCTGCAACCGGTCGTAGTCACTTTAATGAGAGTAGTATGTCACAACACATGCAAAAGACTGGATCCTATCCCCCGTAGGTTTCACTCTCGTTTACGTGAATTGCTGGCTAGACCACTGCGCCTAATCACTAAAACCATGTCATACGGTAGAAAGCAAAGGAGAGCATGCCTATTGCCCACAAAACACAGCTTTTTTTGTCAACTTTTTCGATTTTGCTTATGTTATAAAAAACAATGCAAAATTCTAGAAAATAGGCAAATAACTCCATAGTAACATGATCAATAAGTACAAAACCCACACAAAACGTGTGGGCTTTTTTGTTTATGCAAATAAAAAAATTAAATACATATTTTTATTTAATAGGTATTTCCTAATGGCGGGCACGAACAAATGAGCATTCTGTCTCCCGCAACATTATCAATACGCGATACAGGAGGCCAATATTTATTGGCTGGATCAAGAGAACTGTTGGGAAAAGCAGCTTCTTGTCGCGAATAGGGACGTTCCCAAGCATCATCTAAAGTATCTGCCACTGTATGAGGGGCATTCACCAATGGATTATTGTCTTTTGGCCAAACCCCACGACCAACTTTCTTTGCTTCTTCAGCAATAGAGAGTAAAGCATCACAGAAACGATCAATTTCTGCTTTTGGTTCTGATTCCGTTGGCTCAATCATCAAAGTTCCCGGAACAGGGAACGACATTGTGGGCGCATGGAATCCATAATCAATGAGACGTTTTGCAATATCGTCAACACTCACCCCATACTGCTCTTTCAACACACGTGTATCCACAATACATTCATGAGCAACACGTCCATGCTTGCCCCGATAAAGAATGGAATAAGCAGGTGAAAGACGTGCAGCAATATAATTGGCATTTAAAATGGCTATTTGTGTTGCATATTTTAAGCCATCAGCCCCCATCATTCGAATATACATCCATGTAATCGCAAGAATAGACGCACTTCCATAAGGAGCTGCCGAAACCGCATGTGTTGTCCCATCCTGTCCATGCCCTGGTAAGAATGGTTTGAGATGCGCTGCAACTCCAATTGGCCCCATACCAGGACCACCACCCCCGTGGGGAATGGCAAATGTTTTATGAAGATTCATATGACAAACATCAGCGCCAATATCTGCAGGACGAGCAAGACCTACAAGTGCATTGAGATTAGCGCCATCAAAATAAACTTGTCCACCATTTTCATGAATAATAGAACAAATTTCCTTAATGCTTTCCTCATAAACACCATGTGTTGAAGGATAAGTAATCATGAGAGCAGCCAATTTATCCTTATGTAATTGCGCTTTCATTTTGAGATCGTCTACATCAACATCACCATCGCTTAAACATTTTACCACAACAACTTCCATACCTGCCATATGTGCCGAAGCTGGATTGGTACCATGCGCAGATGCAGGAATAAGACAAACTGTACGTTGATGTTCTCCCCGTGATTGGTAATATCGTCGGATAGCCAAAAGCCCCGCATATTCACCTTGAGCACCAGAATTTGCCTGAAAAGAAACTTGCGCAAATCCTGTAATTTCACATAACCACGCATTTAACTGATCGATCATCTCCAAATAACCCACTGCATCCTCTTGTGAAACAAAGGGGTGTATATTGGCTATACTAGCCCAACTCACAGGCATCAATTCAGACGCCGCATTAAGCTTCATTGTACAAGAACCAAGAGGAATCATAGCACGATCCAGCGCCAAATCCTTATCCGCCAAACGACGCAAAAAGCGCATCATATCTGTCTCTGAATGAACCGCATGAAAAAAAGGCTGGGAAAGAAAAGCAGCATCCCGTTTTTTGCCAAAGAGCTGTGGAGAAACCTGATCGCCTAATTGTGCCCCAAAAAGCTGCGCTAAAGCACAAGCATCTTCTTCTGTCGATAATTCATCAAAATTAATTGCAATGGTGTCATCATCGAGAACACGAATAAGGCGTCCACTTATTTTGGCTTGATGCGCGATTTCTCCCGCTTTTCCCTTCACAACAATGCTTACACAATCAAAAAAAGATTCTCCTTCACAAAAAACACCTGCAGCCTCTAAACCAGCAACAAAACGACATGTTAAATGATGAATTCGCTGCGCAATTTCTTGTAAACCTTTCGGCCCATGCCAAACAGCATAAGCGGTTGCCATATTAGCCAACAAAGCCTGAGCTGTACAAATATTTGACGTCGCTTTATCACGCCTAATATGTTGTTCACGTGTTTGCAAAGCTAAACGAAAACCAACACGCCCTCTCGTATCCACGGATTGACCAACAATACGCCCTGGAATAAGACGCGTTAACGCATCACTCACTGCAAGGTAACCAGCATGTGGACCACCAAATCCCATCGGAACGCCATAACGCTGCATAGAGCCAACAACGATATCTGCCCCCCATTGAGCAGGTGGCTCCATAAGAGTAAGCGCTAAAGGATCAGCGACAACGATAACTAAAGCACCTTTTTCCTTTGCCTCTTTTATGATCTCACTGTAATCATGAAAAGCACCTTTTGTATCTGGCCAAGATAAAACAATTGCCGCTGTATTAGAAGCAATTTCGCCATTTTGGCTAATCTGAATCCCTTGCGTTTCAGCACGCGTTTTCGCAACACTTAAAGTCTGAGGATGTAAAAGACTCTGAAGAGAAATTTTTGTTTTTTTCTCACGGGAAAAGCGAAAAGCGAGGGCATTGGCTTCAGCTAAAGCGGTTGCTTCATCAAGAAGTGAAGCAGCAGCAACCGGCAAACCTGTTAGTTCACTCACCAATGTCTGAAAATAAAACAAAAGTTCTAAACGACCCTGGCTAATTTCTGCTTGATAAGGCGTATAAGCAGTATACCAAGCAGGATTTTCAAACAGATTTCGTAAAATAACTGGAGGCACATGAGTTCCATGATATCCTTGTCCAATAAAACTTTTGTGCACACAATTACGCTCCATCATCTTGGAGAGTTCTTCCAAGGCTTGTCCTTCACTAGCAGCCTTTGGCAAATTAAGTGAACGTCCCAAATGGATAGAGTGTGGAACAGCTTGAGAAATGAGTGTATCAACACAATCAAGCTCTAAAACATCAAGCATTTTTTGTGTTTCATCAGGACGCAGCCCAATATGTCGAGAAGAAAAAGAACGCTCGATCATGACACTCATCCAATTAAAGCCTTATAACCATCTTTATCCAACAACCCTTCCAGTTGTGTCTCATCCTGCAATGTCATTTTCCATAACCAGCCTTCTGTTTCGGCTTTCTGATTGACCAATTCAGGATTATCAGCCAATGCTTCATTTATTTCGACCACTTCACCATCAAGAGGAGCATAAACATCTGAAGCAGCTTTCACCGATTCCACAACAGCAGCTGCCTCTCCTTTGGAAAGTTTTGTCCCATTTTGTGGTAAATCAACAAAAACCAAATCCCCTAATTGCTCTTGCGCATAATGTGTAACCCCAACAGTCACCACTTGTCCTTCAACGCTAAGCCATTCATGGTCTTGTGTAAAATAAATTGTAGACATAAAAAATCATCCTTTAAAATAACGTTGTTCAACAAAGGGAAGTGAATGAACTGATAATGCAATCTTTTTGCCTCGCAGTTCTGTAAAGACTTGTGTCCCTTCAACTTTACAATCAACAGGAACATAACCCATCGCGACAGGACCATCAAAAGAAGGACCAAAACCACCTGATGTTACAACTCCAATCTCATTACCTTGATCATCAAGAAGCACCGCACCAGCACGAATAGGTTGGCGCGTTTGCGGTTTTAATCCAACACGACAACGAGCAGGTCCTTTTTGCAGCGCTTCAAGAAAAGCCTTCGCACCATAAAATTGTGCTTTTTCTCGAACACTTTTAGGAACAGCCCATGTCAAAGCAGCATCAATAGGTGTCGTATCAGGGGTAATGTCATTTCCATGCAAACACAACCCTGCTTCTAACCGCAAGCTATCGCGTGCTGCAAGTCCAATCCACTCAACACGAGAATCACTCAGCAATTTTTCAGCCAATGCATGCGCATGCCCTATGGGCAAAGCAATTTCAAAACCATCCTCTCCCGTATACCCAGAACGCGTTATAAACCAATCTTCTTGTGGTTCGAAGCCTTGCATAAAGAACAATTCATTCCCTGGTAAATTCGCATCAGCAAGAACAGCTGCTGCTTCAGGACCTTGAAGAGCAAGCAATACCCTTTCAAGGGCAATCACTTGACATTCAAAATCAACCGCACGCTTTTCCAATTCTACAAAATCAGCCTGTGCATTCCCGGCATTGGCGACCAACATAAAACGCCCCTCTTCCAAACGGGTAATGATAAGATCATCAAGAATACCAGCCCGCTCATTAAGCAAGTAATTATACCGTGAATACCCAATCTTTAAAGCTGCTGCATCAATGGGAAAAGCGTAGGATAAAAATTCCACGGCTTGTGCCCCTTCAATGGCAATCAATTTCATATGAGAAATATCAAAAAGTCCTGCATGTGCACGCGTATGAAGATGCTCTTTCAAAACGCCAAGAGGATAAGTTAAAGGCATGCTCCACCCCGCAAAAGCGCCAAATTTTGCTCCTGCTTTTTCATGCAGATCATATAAAGGAAGTGTTTTTAAAAAAGATGTTTCTTGTGCTGTGCCCATAATAACTCCAAAGCTGCGCTAACGCCCACAGAATATGGCCGTCTCTGCACCCCTCTGTCATCAACCTGAGAGACTCGCGAAAAGATTTTTCGCTTACACCTTCGGCGCGGGCTCTCCCGACTTTCCAGATCTGCCTTCTTCCTTTTACGGTCCTTAAAGCCTGAGAGATTATGGGCTATTTCCCCTTCGGCGGCAATGCAAAAATTTGCAATCTGCACTCTCCCGCAAAAAAATGAAAGAAACGATAACGCTCTTCCCAGCATATTTTAACCTATAACCTATCTTTATCACACTGTCATTAATAAAGTGATGAAAATGTTCTCATTTTAAAACTTGCATAAGCTGCTTCAAAAGATTTATAATAGTATCCTTTTGAACCTTACAAAAATTGCAAGGAACACATTTTAGGAAATTTAAGACAAAAATCAAAAGCTATAAACAAAAATACCTCTTGAAAATCATGCAAAACGTCACACACTAAAAAGATCGCAACGCAATATTCTTTCTCGCGCAGTTCAACCTTAAAGATAGAATTTCATATTCTTTTCTAGAATAAGGACTTCAAGTATTTTATAAGTATGATTTCAATGCACAAGAAGTAGGTTTTCTGCTTTCTCAATAGTGTCATAAATTGTGACTATTTACAAACTATAACTACCGAATAAAGGTCCAAAAATACTCATGAAAGCTGGTAATATCTCTTACGATTGTGAAAATGATCTTCCAAAGCAAATTGCCCTTTTTCCTTTAGAAGGTGCACTCTTACTACCCGGTGGTTTTTTATCACTCAACATTTTTGAACCAGAATCACTTGAAATGATTGAAAACGTTATGGTGACTGATCGTCTATTGGGCATTATTCAACCACTTTCATCGAATACAGACCGCTTCTCTACACAACTTTATAAAACAGGCTGTATAGGGCGCATTACAAACTACAGTGAAACAGGAAATGGACAACTGTTCATTATCTTACAAGGTGTTTGCCGCTTCACCTTAGAACAAGAATTGACAAACACAAAATCCTATCGAACAGCTCTCATCCAATCAAACATAAAAGACTTGCAAGAATTTGATATTGAAGAAAGCATTAACCGAGAGAGCTTACTCGACGTTGTAGAAAAATATCTAACCATACATGAAATGGAATATAATTGGAGCAGTATCATAGAAGCCCCTACACCTATATTGGTTAACGCTTTTTCAGCTCTTATCCCCTTTACACCAGCAGAAAAACAAGCTCTCCTTGAAGCTCCAGATCTCGAAAGCCGTGCCCAAACTCTTCTTGCATTAACAGAACGCTCACTCATGAAACAAACAGGAACAGATTACCGTTTAAACTAATAAACATCAAAACATGAAAAAAATGACCACAGATCCAAAAATGCTCGAATTGCTCGTCTGTCCCATAACGAGAGGCACACTCTCTTTAAACCGAAAAACACAAGAGCTCATTTCTCTCAAAGCCAAACTTGCTTATCCTATTCGTGATGGCGTTCCCATTATGCTTGCCTCAGAAGCGCGCCCTTTGCAAAACAATGAAAAAGTAGCGTATAAAAAATAAGAAATCTTCGTTCATTTTTTCTGGAGAAAGCTGTTATCAATCATTGTTCTATGAAAAGCTCTCTTTTGCTCATGTAATCTTTTTAATATTGGTATTTTAAAAACTGATCCATGACACGCCAGCATTCTCTTTATCAACTCCCAATATTATAGTTGCTCTAAAAAGTCTTTTTGCTTTTGAATGCGAAAACAAGCTTTCATTTTAATATAAAAGAGAGGGATAATGGATACAAGTCATATAGTTACAATTTAAAATATCCCCCATAATGATCACCAAAAAATTGTCCAAAATCCCATCAAAATAAAGAGATGTATTGCAAAAGTTGCATGTAAACTTTGCAAAAAAAACAACCAAAACAACTGCGCTCACTCTGGTTAACGATTTAAAGAAATTACCCTATGAATGAACTTGTGTTTTTGGTCGTATACGCAGCGATCAATAGGGACTGGAAGCCCTAACATCGAACGCAAAATAAATTCGCTTTGCGGATATCCCGGAATTTCCGGAGGCTCTTGTTATGTCCAAGTGCTCTCAGCACTAAAAGCAAGAGGCTGATTCGATGTCAGCACTTCCAGACCCCGGAAACCCTTGAACCATAAAAACATAATAAATTCAGTGTGTTATATGCAATTATTTTATATGAATCCACTTAAGAATCCACACTTTTATGCACGATTCATTTGACCATTTTTTATATAAGATTGCCATGTATGAATAGATCCTAAAAAGCTAATCATGATGCGCATATTATAATGCATGGAAGCGTTCAAATGAAATGCAAAGCTGTTATCATCTATAAAAGTTCATAAATTTTATAATACGCATTTTATCACAATAAATCGCATTGTTAAAAACGCAATCGTTCGAAATTGTCGATCACATAATTGTATAGGTTTAAAAATCATATCTTGTTTGAAGATTGGATTGATAGCGCATTAAAAAGATTACAACCATTCAAAATGGAAGCGCAAAATCTAAAGATGCTAGCAAAACATCATCATAATACCCACCGCTATAAAAGATCGCATAAAAAGATTTAAAGACATATCGATTGATAGTTTTTCTAAAAAATCAGTAAAATGGCAGATAGCTACTATAGATCCAAATCATCATGTTATCTCTTATGAAATCGATATTTTTTTAATGATATAACGCACAATGGATATCAAAAGCTATTTTGATCATTACGATTTAAAAGTAATAGACCCCAATTAAGATTGCATAATTTTGATCACCTCAAAAATGAGTGCTTAAAGATCATAGGCATCATTTACGTTTCTTTTAATAAGTTTTCATATCTCTAATAGAGCGCTTGCAATATGATACGTTTTGTATATATGAACTGATTACTCCATGTGGATGATTCATTTTAATCATTAGAATAGACATTTGAAAGCCGCGTCATATCATTTGGCACGGCTTTTTTTGAATTCTCTCTTTTATGATGAGGTTATACCTATTAGACAAGGCGCCACCCACGCCTGTCATTTATTTGTCTGTATCCGTAGTCTTGATAATATTATCGTTTTCATAAACCTCACATTTTNACGCCCCCCTTCGGTCAATTCAAAAATCAACGCAAGGGTTGGTATGGTTTTATCCATTTTCAAAAGATACGATTGTAAATTTGTGGAGAAATGACCACTATTTATTTTTTTCTGAAAAGCTTCTCACCATACACGAAAGATCTCTTGGGCATCAGTAGAAAAGCGTATGGTTATCGGATGCTTTGGTGAGCCTAACGGTTTATCATAAAGAGAACGAAAGACCCCCTGATAGCTTTCCCATACCTTTTGATTGGGAGGTCTATCCGTCCATAACAGCTCTTTTCGTTCATCTGGCCATACAATCATTTAAAATCGTTGCATGAAACCATCATCGTTTATTCCATGGCGCATGGCTTGAATAATGGGAATAATGCGTGAGGGTTGAATGCCCCCTATGATAGAAACGGTTGCATTAGGAATATGAATGGTTCCACGTTCAATACGGTCATAGGTGTATGACGTATTGCCATTAAAAGCTGTTAGATAAAAGGCACGGTCTGTTTGATATTCCTTTCTTTCCATATTAGCTAAAAACCCAGCCAATTCATCTCGTACCATCAAGAGACCACGGGGGTTTTATTTTAAGAGTTTTCCAAGCTTTTCGACAGTCACATCATTGACAATAAGACGTCGTTTATCAAGAGTGTCATCATCACTTTCTTTGTGTTCAATAGATTGTGAAAGAAGTGCAAAGGCTTGTTCCTCATCTTGATCTTTGAGTGCTTTATAGGCTTGTTTTTTCTTTTCTCGTTTATCTAATTCACTAAGAATATCTTTTGTTTCTTGCTGTTCTTTCTTCTTTAACCATTCTTTATGCCATTCCTCTTGAAAGGCATAGAGAGGAGTTAAAGCGGCTTGCATGGTAGGTGTTTTGAGTGTTGAAGGTTGCCCCACAAGAGCCCCCCAGAGATTAGGAACAATTTTCCAATTATTATCATGTTTTTTTGGAGCAATCCGCACGCCATTCCCAATAACAGCAGCCAAGCCACATAAAGCAGAGATAGCAATAAAATCGAGAGAAGATTGTTGAAGATCGGCAACCTCATAAATATAGTCCATTAATGGCATTGGAAGCTGTAATAAGCTAAAAGGCTCGACGGGTAAGAGAGCAGCAGTGATAGGCTTTATTTTGCCCCAACCATTTTGTTGCAATGCCTGTTCATAAGGAATGGCTTCTAAACAAATATTATCGTTTAAAGAGGCATTATCGTTATCATTGACGGGAGTATTTTCATTATTGTTTTGTAAATTACTATCTTTCATAGTTTCCCTCTTTTAAGAAAGTAATACGTTATTAAAATCAGTTCCTTTTGGAGCTTGCATCATAAAGATCTCAAAGCCTTGGCTATAGGCACGCTTTGCTACGGTAAAACCTGCTTTACGACCCGCATCATCCCCATCCATTGCGATTGTCAAACGCCCTTTTGTATGGGGTAAATTCACACGCATCATTCCATGGGTTGAAAGGGACGCCCATAAATTAACGGGCTCTGATAACAACCCAGACAGCAGAGCCAGACCGGTTTCAATGCCCTCACAAATGACCAAATGTTTTGGATTGCCTTGACTTAAATGCACCCCACCACCCGTTACAGATCCCAACATGGCTTTTTCTGGTCTCTGATCTGTTTTGCAGCCATTGGCTTGTAAAAAGGTTCTATGAATAGCAAAAGAGCCAGCGCCCTTAACAAGAGCAACCAACGCGGGCAGTGTAATCCCAGAGGGATGGGGGCATTTATCGTGAAAACGTAAATCAGGAGGCAACTCACATGTGATCCCCCGCATGCGTAAATAGGTTTCTGCTAAAGTATTTTTGATTGGTTTGCTTTGTTGCCAAATTGCTTTTGCTCTCTCTGCTTTCTGTTTTGCTCGTTTGAAATCAGCACACAACTGTTTTGAGAAAGAGAGCGTGTGATCATAAGCTTTATCAAAAAAGGCTTGTTTCCCAAGCAAGCCAATTCTGATGAGCGCTTGTATGATCTCTCTAAAAGAGCAGCCAGCATAACAATAGAGTAAGAGACGCCCATCATTTCCATTGGCAAGGGATAAGCTAGGCAGCCTATCATCATGAGCAGGACAACGGGCTGTTCCATAACGCCCATGCCAAACACCACGTAATGCACAAGTAATTTTTTGAGCTGTTGTATGCAATGCATAAGCATTGCTTGTTGTAGCATTTGTAAAATGCATAAAATCCCTTCCTGCTACTTGCATTCCAAGACAGATTCTGTTATTTTGGGATTTGCGAAAGTCGAAATACTTTGTCTGTCCTATAAGGCGAAGTTTTCTTTAGGCGGCGTCGTTGCCACGTTGGTTTTTTGCCTTTTCGATTACATCGCAAAGGTCAGATTGTAACCAGCGCGCTAAGGAACCAATCTTTAAAGGCTTTGGTACCGAGCCATCAGTGACCCGCCGCCAAAGTGTTGAAAGGCTTATATTAAGTAGTTTTGCACTCTCACGTACTGTGAGGAGTGGTCCATTTAGAATCATGAAATTCCCTCTATATTAAATGATAGAATTACTGTTTATTAATTATATATAAATAGCAATTCGTAGCAAATTTTTCCATAAAAAAACAATATCTTGTGATTTTTTATCAAAAGAAGCAATAATTTGTGATTGTATTATCCACTATGGATAAAATAAGGAAAATGGAGACATAGAACTATCCATAACTTTTATTGTTTTGACCAGTGACATAAGAAGCCCATCTATCCATAAAAATACGACGCTGTTCTAAATAGTCTGTACGACGATAAGCACGCTCCACTTTTCCCCCAACCGTATGACCTAGAATGGTTTCAGCGACCTCATAGGGAGCAACGGTTGTTTCAGCGAGCCAATCACGTAAACTAGAGCGAAAACCATGCGGACAGGCTTCAAGTCCTGTTTTTTTCATGTATTGTAACATGCTGTTCTGTGCAAGGGGACCGCGACCAGTTGCAGAAAAAAGAAACCCATTGCGAGATAAAAAGCGTGCTTGTTTAATCACTTTTAGTGCTTCTGATGATAAAGGAACGCGGAATTCTTCTGTAGCATCGCGTCGTCATTTCATACTTTCAGCAGGGATGGTCCATATATCACCATCAATCTGATCTTCACGCATATAGCGCAAAGAACGTGTACGAACGCCTGTAAGAATAAGCAAACGCAAAGCCAGTTGTGTCATTGTTGTTGTTTTGCAGAGTGACTGATAAAAGACAGGGACATCTTTCCAGTCCATTGCTGGTAAATTTTGTGCTTTATGACGTTGTTTCCCTAAGAGAGCCCGTGCTTTTATCGTTGCTTGTAAATCAACATCCAGCCCCAAAGCAGCAGCATATTTGAGACAAATATTAAGACGATTTATTGCTTTCTCTGCGGTTGCAGCTTTTGCATGCCAGATGGGAGCAAGAACATTGCGTATCTCTGCTTGTGTAATTTCTGAAATAGGAATACAGCCTAATTTGGGGAGAATATAAAGTTGTAAAGGTAGAAACCAATTCCCAGCCTTACCATCTCCTTTTAATTCAGCTTTACGACTTTCAAAAGCATCTAAGGCAATGTTTTTTAGGTAATGGAGATTACTTATTGCCTCACGCTTTTGTTTCTCACGTTCTTTAATGGGATCACGCCCCTCATGCAAAAAAGAACGCCATTGATTTGCTAATTCACGGGCTTTTTTTAAAGAAACATTTCGCAACGCACCCAAGCTCATTTCGCGGCGCCGACCATGAATGGTATAACGATAAAGCCATTGAGCACCACCATCTTTACGCTTATGGAGAAGCAAGCCGGCACCATCATTATATTTGCCAGCTCGTGGGTGTTGCGACAGCCCTTGCATTAAGACGATTCATAAGAGGCATTTTTACTCCTTTCTTTCCTCATTTTTACCCACACACCAGCCCCGCTTTTGACGTGCAAGCAAGTGATATTAATTGATTCAATATGAGAGGGTTTGTGATGAGAAAATCTTACTATATTCGGAGTTATGATTCAAGTTGAAAAAGGATGATTTATCATTATAAATCAATGTGTTGCCAGACCAAGGAATACCAATGCGAGGGCGCTCGCAACCGGAGGGAGTCTTGAAGTGCAAACTAAAAATCCACATTTTATCGACATTTCTTTAGGCAAAAAAATTCGCTTCAGAAGAAACGTCATGGGTTTTTCTCAAAAACAATTAGGGAGTCATTTGGGCGTAACATTTCAACAAATCCAAAAATATGAAAAAGGTTTAAATCGTGTAAGCGCAGCACGTTTACAGGAAATTGCTAATATATTAGATGTTCCCGTTTCCTTCTTTTATGCTGATAGCACAAAAAAAGAAGATACCCTCTATCATTGTGATGACAGAATAGCAAGCAAAGCAGAATATTTACTTTTGAAAAATTTCAGAATACTGACCAGCAAAAAAACAAAGAGCTATTTTGTAGTTGATTTCTGATGAAAAAAATAACCCCTTATTCTCATAAATTCACTGAAAGGACAATCAACATCCTTAATAACATTAAAAAGAATTTTGACTGTCTCCCCACACCTCATAAAAACGAAAATTCTTAAATCTAATCTGGTCTGTAAATAGTCCGAATTCTAACGAGTTTAACTTAGCAATAGCGCATTGATTTATAATCATAATCTAACGTTATGTATATTGAATAAGTGTCCCGAATATCGTAAATTTTTTTCATTTCAAATTTGTTCTATATTAAATCAATCAAAATCACTTATTTGCACACTACAAGCAGAGTTGGCATGTGAGTAAAAATGTACAAAAAAAGGCATACCTCTTATTGAATCATCTCACATACCAAGGACTGTAGCCACATTGGGTGCTGGAAAAATGTATGATGGTGCTAACTTGCTCTTTTATTAAAACGGCTTTCTACTCATATGATTCACTTAAACCAAAGGCTCGCCAAACAAGTCTATAAATATTCCCACACACTAAAAAAACACTAAAATATATCAAGAAAGCTTAAAGAGCTTATACCACCATACTTCAAATGACAATATTTTATAGCATAACAGGATTAAAGTAAAAATAAGAAATATAAAGTAAAAAACAGACTCAAAAAACTATATGTATCACTTTCATAAGAATTTATTTATATAATGGATGCTTAAGTTTATCCTGTTGTGCCAGAAATCCTATCATTTAAGGTATGAGGATATGAAACATGCATACCTCCTTGAAACATTCAAATGTTTTTTTAAATATTTTTAGGCTTGCTTGGCGGACCTTTAGTTTAAATGAAAAATGGGCAGCTGCTAAAAGTAACCACTAGAATCTGGCTGTTTACAGACTGTAATAGGAAATTTTGCCTTTAAGAGCATAGGGACAAGATCAAATAATTCAACACTTAACAGATAAAATATTAAAAGATTCCACCAACGCGATACGTAATACCATCCTTAAAAATTCAAAAGTGTTAAGGTAAACAATTGACAGAAGATAAGGAATTCACTTAATTAAAGTGCTCTCTAAAGAGATAACAGTTTCGCGTACAATATTCAATTTTTCAATTCTGAAAGATTAAATAAAGACGTATCATTTGAAATAAAACAATTTATTGTGCTGACAATAATGATTGATGTGCACAAATTGAGTTGTTGAAAATCAAAAATATAATTTAATGATGTTCCTTGACCAACTCACTCTCTCCTGAGTATAGCACGGGGAATAAACGTGGAGAGACATGAGGAGTACATAGAAAATGAGTTTTAAAGTTGCAATTGTCGGCGCAACCGGAAATGTTGGACGTGAAATGCTTACAATTTTAGAAGAACGTGGTTTTCCTGCGCATGAAATTGTCCCTCTAGCATCACGACGCTCATTAGGACAAGAAGTTTCTTATGGAGATAAAACTTTCAAAGTAAAAGCACTTGATACTTACAATTTTTCTGACACAGATTTTTGTCTTATGTCTGCGGGAGGAAGCATTTCCAAAGAATATGCTCCTAAAATTGCTGCAGCTGGCTGTGTCGTCATCGATAATTCCTCCACGTGGCGCTATGATTCCAATGTTCCGTTGATAGTCCCTGAAGTCAATGCCGAAGCTATAAATGCCTTTTCTAAACGTAATATTATAGCAAATCCTAATTGTTCAACAATTCAACTGGTCTTAGCTTTAAAACCTCTCCATGATGCTGCAATCATTAAACGTGTTGTTGTCTCTACATATCAATCGGTTTCTGGAGCTGGTAAAGAAGGAATGGACGAACTTTTTGAACAATCACGTGCAGTTTTTGTTGCTGACCCAATTACATTAAAAAAATTCACTAAACGCATTGCCTTTAATGTCATTCCTCATATCGATGTTTTCATGGAAGATGGTTATACAAAAGAAGAATGGAAAATGACTGCTGAGACGAAGAAAATTCTCGATCCGAAGATTAAATTAACAGCCACTGCTGTTCGGGTCCCTGTCTTTATCGGTCATGCCGAAGCCGTCCATGTTGAATTTGAAAAACCACTAAGCGTATCTGAAGCACAAGCGCTTCTCCGCGATGCTCCCGGTTGTCAGCTTATCGATAAACACGAAGATGGTGGCTATACCACACCTTATGAATGTACGGGAGAAGATGACACCTTTATTAGCCGTATTCGTGAAGATATCACCGTTGAAAATGGTTTAGCTTTCTGGGTTGTCGCCGATAATTTAAGAAAAGGAGCAGCATTGAATGCAGTTCAAATTGCTGAATTGCTCATTTCTCGTAATTTAATAAAGCCTAAGTCCGTAAATTAACGCCCTGCCCGAAAGGATGAAGAGCCCTAGCCGGTCTGTCAAAAATCCGGCTTCTCTTCAGCAGGATCTTCTCCTTCTGAGGATTCAGATCACCATCGTAAAGGACTGTAATTCGGGGTATTGATAAATTTTACTCTGAATATCTATGAATACCCCGCCACCTTAAGTTAATCATCGCCGCCTTAATGCCATTTTACGGTATAAAAAGGATCAGCAGCATAAGCATTTTTTGCTTCACGCTGCTGATCCTTTTTGTCATTCCGGTTGTGAAATTAACTTTACCCTTATCGAGCAGGATAAGTCACAACACGGTAGCGCGTTTCATTACGTTCAAAATTTTTGTAATTGACATTATTAGGAAAGAGGGGATTATAAGCATTTACGTGCTTTACAGAAACTCCTTGTGCTTTTGGCGAAGGATTTAAAATGGTTCGTTCATCTCTTTTTTTAACACCTGTAGAATCGATAATCACATCTGTTCTGTACAGTTTTTGTATGTTTTTCCGTGTTTTTTGAATCGCCGGAAGAGCCTTAAAATCAGAAACAACCTGTTTTACTTTTTCTTTTTTTACTTTTGGCGATTTTATCATGGCATTTGGCTTTACTGGCCTCTTTGTAAAAGCAATAGTAGGAACATTGTTGACATTGACATAACGTGCAGATGCCCAACCAACTTTTCCATGATAGCCAAGAGAACACCAAGTTTTATTAGATAGACAACCATAAATTTGCACTTTGGCTCCCATTGGAACCATTGTGATAACTTTATAAGCTGTCGCAGGACCTGTGCGTAAAGATACCTGACCTGATGCAACACGAGCAACTGTTCCTGCACTAGTTCCAGCTTCCGCATGAAAAGCAGTCACAGCCACCACTGAGGCTCCCAAAGCCCATAAAATCATTGTTGTTGATAAAAATTTCTTTTTTAACATTATTTTTCTTCCTCTCTAAAACATGTGAAGGGCAAAATTTCGCCTTTGCAAAAATTTGCTGCGTTTAAATCCAATGATCAGCAACCTTTATTTCCCGCCCAAAAGTCCCCACAACATTGCAACAAAATCTCTCTTTATTCCCTCTACACGAACACGGCCTTTTGATCTTGATTGCGCAGTATGTTCCTCATGAATTTACGGCTAAAGCATCATCTGATTGTCTGGTTCTTCAACCTGTCGTCCCTTAAAGAAGTTTTTAAAGTGTTATTGGTTCCCTCAACAACTCATTGCAATAGAAGAATTTATTGCCTGAATTTCAGAGGGTTTCAGAGAATGAATAATGATAAGCCCCCAAAACTACTAAAAATAGAAGGAAAAATAATACTTTTTTAAAAATAAAAGTGATTGAATATTATCTAAAGCTTGTATAGTTTTAAATCCGCCTAAAAAATACAGAGTATATTGAAACTTCCTTCAAAAAATCTCTTGGAAAAGAAAGTTAAAAGAACATGACATTAAAAAAAATTTCTTGCGGTCAGATTATAGGATTATTCCTCTCTCTCTCTGCACTTTTTTTGTCTACTGCTTGTGTCATGGCTACAGACAAATCAAAAATCAAACTTGGTGTCATGGAAGGACACGAAGCAACCATTTGGAAAGTCGCTGCCGAACAAGCTAAAAAAGCTGGTTTAGAAATTGAGCTTGTTTATTTTTCTGATTACACTTTGCCCAACGATGCTGTTAATGCAGGAGAAATTGATGCAAATTCTTTTCAACACACACCTTATCTTAAAAATCAAATGGAGCAGCGTGGTTATAAACTTTCAATTGTAGGGTACACGTTTATTACCCCAATAGGTCTCTATTCCCACAAAATTAGAAACATAAAAGAATTGCGCGATGGAGCACATGTTGGCATTCCTAATGATCCATCCAACGGTGGAAGAGCCCTCCTCCTTCTCAATTCTCTAGATCTTATTAAATTAAAAGACCCTCACGATATTCTTGCTTCTCCACTGGATATTATTGAAAATTCTAAAAATTTGCAAATTCGGGAACTCGATGCCGGCATGTTAGGACGAGCTATTGATGATTTTGATATTGCTGTTATCAATACAAATTGGGCTTTGGTTTCAGGATTAGATTTACAAAAAGATGTCGTCGCATGGGAAAAAGCAGAAAATAATCCCTATAACAATATCATTGTTGTGCGTGCCAGTGACAAAGATGAGCCATGGGTCAGAAAATTAGTTGCTGCCTACAATAGCGAACCCGTCCGTGCAAAAATCAAAGAGATTTTTGGTCCAGCAGCAAAAACATCTTGGTAATTTTGCCAAATATTCTGGTAATGTTAAATGGACAAAAACGCCCTCATTTCGCTAAAAAATGTCAGCCGTTATTTTAACAAAACGACTGACACTCCAGCAGTTGATAACTTATCTCTCGATATCCATGCCGGTGAAATTCTTGGTATTATCGGTCGTAGTGGGGCAGGAAAATCAACACTTATTCGCTGTTTAAATGGATTAGAAAAAATTGATGCAGGGTCTCTTTTTTTTGAAGGTATCAATATTTCAAATCTATCAGAGACAGGATGGGCGCCTTATCGTCAACGTATTGGAATGATTTTTCAACATTTCAATCTTTTATCATCGCAAAAGGTTATTGATAACATTGCATTACCGCTCAAATTAACAGGAGTAAACAAAAAACAGCGCAACAAACGTGCCCTTGAGCTTATTGAATTGGTAGGATTATGTGGTAAAGAATATTGTTATCCGGCAGAATTGTCAGGAGGGCAAAAACAACGCGTTGGCATTGCTCGTGCGCTCGCTGCTAATCCTAAAATATTGTTATCAGATGAAGCCACCTCTGCTCTGGATCCTGAAACAACACAGTCTATTCTTGAACTTCTTGCCGATATTAATAACCGACTCAATCTTACGATTGTGCTTATTACCCACGAAATGGAAGTGGTACGCACAATTGCGCATCGCGTTGTTGTCCTCAATCAAGGACGCATTGTAGAAGAAGGACGTGTAAAAGATATTTTTACATCCCCACAAGAAGAAACAACCATTGCCATGCTTAAACTTGTTACGCCACAACTTCCTGAAAAATATGCAAAAAATCTTAAAGCCATCGGTCAAGAAGCTGTTATTGAAATGAATATTGCCGGCGAAATTGCCCAACAACCTTTTCTCCATCTTTTGGAAGATGAAAGCGGTTTAAGAGCACGTATTCTCCATGGTGGCATTGATACAGTCCAAGGAGAAACCATCGGGCGACTTTTCCTTGCTCTTCCTGCTCAAGATAAAAAAGCTTTTAAAAAAGCCGTTCAATGGTTAACCGAAAAGGGACGATATTGCGAGGTATTAGGTTATGTTTAATGTTCTGTCTCATGAACTCCCCAATGCGCTTTTTGATACAATATTTATGACAATAAGTGCTTCTTTTATGGCACTAATTATAGGACTTCCACTTGGTCTTCTTCTTCATACAACAGCACGTGGAGGAATTTTTGCTTCATCTCTTATCAATCGCCCTTTAAGCATCATCATTGACAGTATTCGTGCCATTCCCTTTATTATTCTTGCATTTTATCTTCTTCCCGTTACCCGTATCGTTGTAGGAAGAGGTGTGGGAATGCCTTCTGTAATTTTTGTTCTCACCATTTCAGCTATTCCCTTTTATGCACGCATGGCGGAACTCTCTTTTAAAACAGTTGAAAATGGTCTTATTGAAGCTATCCGCTCTATGGGCGCAAATCGTCTTCAAATTATCAGACATGTTCTTATTCCTGAAGCTCTCCCTAGCCTAATTACAGGTTTTACAGTCATGGCCATTTCTCTCATAGGAGCCACATCACTTGCTGGATATCTTGGTGGAGGCGGTTTAGGGGATATGGCAATCCGCTATGGCTATCAACGCTATAATACCTTCATCATGACCATCGTCATCATTCTTTTGATCATGCTCAATATTATAACCCAATGGACTTCTGATAAAATCGTACAAAAACTTGATAAAACAAAACATTAAAAGACTTAGAATTTCACATGTCAGTACCATCATCCTCTTTGCTACTTTCCAAGCACAACAACCCTTGGCTATCGAAAACGTTCATAAGAGATTAGGAACTTTTTTCTTAAACAGTTTTTATCTTTCCCCATCCATTTGTAACACGAAAGAAAATAGTTTTAATTGATTGAATATAAAAGGGTATGAAATGAGAGATCTTACAATATTCGAGACTCTCTCTTAACATAAAAATGATAAATTATCATGTTAAATTAAGATATTGGTCACAACCTTAGACAACATATTGAATTTATAATGATAATATGGCGTTATTCATATTGAATTAGAACTCTGAATACCGTAAGATTCTCTCATTCCAAATTTATTCCATATTGAATCAATCGAACCCTCTCGCTTGCACGTTACACGCGGGAAAAGCCGTGTGAGTAAAAACTATACAAGCAAGAAAGGCATGCCTTTTATGAATTATCTCAAACAGCAAGACCTGTCTTAACATTGGGGGCGAGCATATAATATGATGGTGCCAGCTTTCTTCTTCACAAGCATAAAGATGGGGATGCTCAATGGCTTTATCGTTATACTATTCACAGACGCCCTTGCGAAATAGGCTTGGGAGCGTTGAGAGATGTTTCTTTAAAATAAGCCCGTGAATTGGCAACACAAGTATATTCCATTTGAAGCGTTCTGTTTTATCTGAGGGCTGTGCTACCATTAAGATAATACATTGATTTATAATGATAATTTAGCGTTATTCATATTGAATTAGAGACCCGAATAACGTAAGATTCTTTCATTTCAAACCTGTTTATATTGCATCAATCAAAACCACTTACTTGCACATCACAAGCGGGGCTGATGTGTGGGTAAAAATTGTACAAGAAAGGAGTAAAAATGGTTCTTATGAACCGTCTTAATGCAAGGGCTGTCGCAACACCCAC
>NZ_JBHIME010000029.1:0-9343 GCF_042193875.1 Bartonella sp. OC68QHHN
ATCACGAGCGCCATTGACATGTACTGTGACATTTTGATTGTGCGTGATGGGGGAACGTTCTCCGCCTCTTTGCTCTCTCACGGAGTGATTTGCATGACCAGCCCCCGCAAATTGTGCAATTGGTTGAATGACTGTTTTGCCTCCCAAAAAACTTGGCAAAAACTCTCTTAAATGAATGGACCCAATCCACCCCTTCATGCGATGAGGCAAAGATTTACAAAAATCGCTCAATTTTGTGATGGGTGCCATAAAACCATCGACAATCCAATTGGCTAAGTCCTCCCCCGCTTGTTCCATACCAGCCCTCGCACCCTCAGAGAGCTTTTCGCGGGCAAAAAAGCTTCCCAACCAGCTCCAAAAGTTGGAAAGACTTTGTTTAAAGCCCTCCCACACATTGCCAAACCACTTGCCAACAGCGCCAAGCCCCTGTTTAAACTTTTGCCAAGCTTGAGAGAAATCAAAAGCATTGGCGATTATATTTTTCCAATGCATAATGGTGGCGGTATCAGCACCAAANCTGGTGATGCAAAGATTTCTTTTAATATTGGATCTGTTGAGAGTTCTGATATAACCGATCAAAAAAATGATCGACTTCTGATTCAGGGGGATGTCTTAGGCACCACAACAGTTTATGTTATGAGTGATGTCAAAGATAGCAATAATATAACAGAAGCTTTTCGCCCTTCTTCCAATACCAGTGGATTTTCGCTCATTCAAATTTCTGGAAATGCAGATGAAAATTCCTTCAAATTAGCCAATAGTTATATCCAAGCAACTGGTTCACCTTATAAATATAGGCTTACCGCTTATGGACCAACATCCAGCTATGGTGCTGCAAATAAAACTCAAAACCTGTTGGGAGAAAATGATAATTTCTGGGATTTCCGTTTGCAGAAATTGATTTTACCACAAGTAGCAAGCTATTTAGCCATACCTAATGCTCTCTTCTACGCTGGTTTTATCGATATGGCTCAACAAAGTACTCTGTTAGCTGATCTGAGAACAACAGATTTTGGAAAAGAAGAGGATAAAAAGAAGAAGGGCTTTTTCTTGTCTTCATATGGAAGTATAGCAACTTTATCATCTCAATATGATTATGAAACAAACATCCGCTATGCTGCTACACAAGCAGGTTTTACGGCTTCTGCACAAAAGGGCCAAAACACAACCCTATATTGGGGACTTACCGGAACCTATGGGCAATTATCCCTCACCCCAAAGGATATAGAAGATGCAGACAAGAGTACGCTTAACAAATGGTCAGCCACAGCTTACAGCGGTATAGAGCATAGTAGCGGTTTCTATATGGATACACTCTTCTCTTATGGGATCTAGAAAGGAAATATCTCTACAGCCATCGCTAAAAGTACCACTAAAGTCGATGATATAAAAATGTTAATTGCCTCAACAATAATAGGTCAAAAATTCATAACGGGTATTAAAGGGCTCACGTTTGTACCCCAGGCACAGCTTGTTTACCAGCGTCTAATCTTTAACGCCTTTTCTGATGCCGATAACCTTAAAGTTGATATCGGCGAACCTCACCAATGGCTGATGAGAATTGGTGGACATTTAACAAAAACCATTGTTAACACCAAAAAAGATCGTACTCTTTCCTTTTATGGGAAAGTAAACTTACTTCAAACCTTTGGTGATGATCATAGCATACAAATTAGCGACACCTTTTCCCTTGATCCAACGGGGTTTGCCATTGAAGGTGGGCTTGGCATCAATGCACAACTGTCTCACAATTTCTCCCTTCATGGTGATGTGAACTATCGAAAAAATCTGCAAAAAAACCGGTATATCCGGAACAAACTTTTCAGGAAGAATACGCTATCAGTTTTAAAACAAAGCTTAAAAGTAGACGTATTTATTCTGTTCGTTTTCACAAAAAGGCTGTACAATACGGTGCTGCCTTTTTGTATATGAAATCTATTTTTAAGAATAGAAAAAACAAAAATGGTTAAGTAATTATCATTTATTATTGATAAATTTTTCACAACAACTTCTTCTTTTGCAAATAATAAAACTTAGTATTTTTTGATAAATAAAAGCTAAAACTGTAAAAAATACAAAAAAATCTCTATTACAAAAAAGATATTAAATACTTCTCTAAACATAAAAAAGAAAAATGTATTTTCTCTTTTGGAAAATCGATCATACTCTTTGCTCTCTATAAACAATAGGCTCTATACTTGCTTCAAAAAACTCCTTTGTATAATCGTGTTGCGCATGTAAATTACGCAATTCATCATTGTTAAGCTCTTCAAGAATAATCCCTTTATGCATAATTCCAACACGTTCACAAATATGTGCAACAACAGCAAGATCATGGGATACCATCAAATAAGTAAGCTTTTTTCTCACGCGCAACGATTTCAACAAGTTTAAAATTTCAGCCTGTACCGACACATCCAATGCAGATGTTGGCTCATCAAGCAACAAAACCTCTGGCTCAATAATTAAAGCACGTGCAAGAGCAATACGCTGACGCTGCCCTCCAGACAGCTCATGAGGATAACGATAAAGAAATGAAGAATCTAAACCAACCGAATCTAAAGCATCCTCCACCCGCTCCTTTTGATTATCCATCCTATGGATTTTGATAGATTCAGAAAGAACCGTATGGACCATTTTTCTTGGATGAAGTGAAGCATAAGGATCTTGAAAAACCATTTGAATACGGCGTAAAAAATCCTTACTTCTTTTCTTTTCGACTTCTTTTCCAGCAAAAAGGAACTTTCCACTATAATCTGGAATAAGCCCCACCAACGTATTCAAAATAGTTGATTTTCCACATCCGGATTCACCAATCAAACCATAAGCTTCACCATGCTTAATATGAAAATTAACATTTTTAACAACTGTTACTGCCTTATGCCTATGACCAAAAGTTACAGATAAATTAGAAACATCAATAATATTCTCACAATTTGTCATGAGGAACCTCCTCAACACCATTAACAATCGTAGGATTATACAACCAATCAGGATCACGCTCAGGAACAGCCAAAACATCAACAGGATTATCAAGCCGTGGCAAACTCGCGAGCAACGCCTTCGTATAAGGATGACAAGCGTGAGACAAATCAGAAGCAGGCAATTCTTCTAACACACGGCCCGCATACATCACCAAAATACGATCACAAAAATCAGCAATCATATTCAAATCATGACTAATGAAAATAAGTCCCGTTCCAGATTTGGTCACAAGTTCATCTAATACAGATAAAACTTGTCGTCTGACCGTAATATCAAGTGCAGATGTTGGCTCATCAGCAATAATTAAATCAGGTTTTGGAATGAGCATCATTGCAATCATCACACGCTGCCCCATCCCCCCTGATATTTCATGAGGAAAGAGGCGCATCACATGTTCAGGATCACGAATATGAACAGATTCTAACATAGATATAGTCCGTTCTTGCGCTTCAACTTTTGAAACGCGGTAATGAATACGGTAAGCCTCCATAATCTGCTCACCAATTCGTATTAATGGATTAAGTGAATATTTGGGGTCCTGTAAAATCATTGAAATACGCTTCCCACGGATTTTTCGCATCTGAGGTTCACTTGCAGTCAATAAATCAACATCCTCAAAGCGCATTTTTTTAGCTTTAACAATGGCTGCTCTTGGACTCAACCTTAGTATTGCGCGCCCAGTCATCGATTTGCCAGATCCGGATTCACCAACAATTCCAATTTTTTCTTTTCCAACAGAAAAACTAACGCCACGCACAACTTCTGAAATGCCGCGCGTTGTAGGAAAAGAAATATGTAAATCTTCTACTTCTAATAATTTATTACCCATTGCGTGGATCCAATACATCACGAAGACCATCACCTAAAAGGTTGAAAGCAAGACTTGCAAATAATATTGCACAACCTGGTATTGCCGCCAACCACCAATTTGTCATCATAAATTCCCGCCCTGAAGAAAGCATCACCCCCCATTCAGGACTTGGAAGTTGAGCTCCCAACCCTAAAAAACCAAGACCAGCAGCCGTTAAAATAATTCCAGACATATCCAAAGTTAATCGTACAATCACTGAAGGAATACACATGGGCGCAACATGAAACAAAATAATTCGCCAAGCAGAAGCCCCTTGCAAGCGAACTATAGAAACATAATCAGAAGAACGTATTGTCAAAGTCTCAGCACGTGCTAAACGTGCAATTGGCGGCCATGCTGCAATTGAAATTGCAATAGAAGCATTTTCAATCCCTGGTCCCAATGCGGCTGAAAATGCAAGAGCTAAAATCAAACCTGGAAAAGCAAGAAAAATATCGACAATGCGCATGAGCACAGTATCAACCCATCCCCCCATATAACCAGATACAGTTCCAACAATAAGCCCTATTGGACCTACAATAACTGTTGTAAGAAAAACAACATAAAGAGTAATACGGGAACCAAAAACAAGGCGACTAAAAATGTCACGTCCTAATTCATCTGTTCCAAAATAATGCGCCATAGAGGGTGGCTGCAACCGATGCCCTAGATCATTGCTAAGAAAATCATGCGTAGCAATCCAAGGAGCAAAAAATGCACATATGATAACAATACAAATAATAAGCAAACCAAATACAGCCGAAAAGTTATGAAAAAACTTAACCAGTGCGTGATAAATTCTTTGTATGTTCGCTTGAATTATGGAGCTTGGAACAGGGTCGTTTAACCAACAGCCCCAAAAAAATGATGATTGCGATTTATGATGATTAGTTACTGTCATATTCAACGTGTCCTTGGATCAAAAATGCGATAAAGCAAATCAGAAAATAAATTAATGGCGACAAAGATAAATCCTACAAGTAAAGTACACCCTACAACTGCATTCATATCTCCGGCTAAAAGAGCATTTGTCAAGTAATGTCCAAAACCAGGCCAAGCAAAAACTGTCTCCGTTAAAACAGCCCCTTCTAATAAAAAAGCATAAGAAAGCGCAACAACGGTAATAACCTGAACAGCAGCATTCTTAAAGGCATGTCTCCATACCGTTCGCGCCCACGATAAACCCTTTACACGTGCAGTAATGATATATTCCTGATTAAGCTGCTCAATCATAAAACCACGAGTCATACGGCTAATATAAGCCATAGCACCGAAAGCCAAGATCAAAGCAGGCATAATAATGTGACTAAAAACATTACCAAAAGCCTCCCATTGTCCTTGGCTTGCCGTATCCCAAAGGAAAAATCCTGTTTTTGGTTCAAAAGAATATTCATAAAGAAAATCAATACGTCCTGGACCACCAACCCAGCCAAGCTTGGCGTAAAATATTAACAACGCCATTAATCCAAGCCAAAACGTCGGAGTAGAATAACTTACAAGTGTAAAAACACGGACAACATAATCAATAAATGAATCGCGATACATTGCTGCAAAAACACCAAACGGAATTCCAAGACTTGTGCCAATAACAATAGCAACGGTTGCAAGCTCTAATGTTGCAGGAAATACACGCATAATATCGTCTAGAACAGGACGCCCAGAAGTTAAAGCATCTCCAAAGTCAAATAAAAATACATTATGAAGATACTTCCAATATTGGACAATCAACGGCTTATCAAGACCCAACTTATAATACATTGCATCATAAGCTTCCTGACTGATATTATCACCAAGAATAGACAGAACTGGATCTAGAGGAAGAAGATGACCAAGAAAAAAAGTAATAGTCACCAACCCAAGCAATGTGATAAAAACTGAAATAAGAAGTTTCAATCCTTTGCATAAAAAATCCCATAAAAATAATTTTTTCTGCTTTTCTGATACATCTCTTTCAGTCTCTGTAAATGGCAAAACCATTATAAAAATCCCCTCTGTAGTGACAAAACATAAAGCAAATACCTTTTTTTATATAACGAAACAACCTCTTACTAAGCATGTTCTACAATCCTTCTCTATAACATGCTTCTTTTTATTTTTCTGCTTCATTGTAATAAAGTCTATAACTGTTCCAAATCCATTTTTTGACATCAGGTCCCATACCAACGGTATAATATGTCTGAAATAAATAAACCATCGGACCATGCTCTAGCACATAATGCTGTAAAGTACGATATTGCATGATACGCTTATCGGGGTCTTTCTCAAACAAAGCATCCATCACCATGTTATTAATATTTTCATCATAATACCCAGCGCGCCAAGCTAAATACATATTGTGCTTTTTTGTAAATGTTGGATCAGGATTAAACACGTGATTTAATGAAGCGGGATGTCCATCAGGATCGGCACTCCCCCACCCCATAATAGCAGTATCATAATTTCCACCACGTACACGGCTCAACAATTGATTTTGTGCCATTTTTTCAATTGTCAGTTCAATACCAATTTTACGTGCATTAGCTTGAATAGACTGTGCAACAGACGACATATAACTAAGGCTTCCAACTAAAAGATTAGCTTTAAAACCGTTCGGATAACCAGCCTCAGTAATCAACTGTTTTGCTTTTTTCAAATCCAACTTAAAAGGCAGACCTTCTTTTTCATCCAAAGCACCTGGAACACCCAAGGACATATAAGTTGCCCGCGGAATAGCAATCCCCTTCAAAACAGTTTTTCCAAGGACTTTATAATCAACCAAATAACGAAGTGCCAATCTGACCTTTTCGTTTGCAAAAATTGCATTCTTATTATTTAATGATAGATAAATAATCTGGGGGCGCAAAACACGACTAATTTTGACCGGTCCTCGCTTTTTTTCAAGATCTAAAATATCCTCTGAAGAAAGATCACGCGCTATATCCACATCACCTTTTTCCAAAAGAAGTCTTTGACTTGATGAATCTGCTACGTGCTGCACAACAATCTGCTTAATTTTAGGCACATCGCCCCAATAATGCTGTGTAGCCTCTAATACAACTTTATCTCCTGGAGACCAGCTCACCAATTTATAAGGTCCAACACAAGCTGAATGTGTCGCTAAATATTTATTCCCCATATCACCGTTAATACTCTGCGCTTCAATTGTCTTCCGATCAAGCAAAGCAGAAGCATAAGATTGTCCAATAACAGTCAATATGAGCTGAATGGGATAGGATTTATCTAATTTTAATTGTAAAGTCTTATCATCAAGAGCCTGAATATTTGTTTCAACATTTTTTTTGGTAAACCCATAATCCATTAAAGATTGGGCATAGCTCAATCCTAATTTAATAATCCGCCGCATCGACCACACCAAATCTTGTGCCGTTGCTGTTCTTCCATCATTAAACTTTAAATCATCACGAAGATGAAAAACTATTCTTTTGCCATTATCTAAAACATCCCAAGATTTGGCCATAGCAGGGCGAATTTTTGTAGGGTCATGCTCATCATATTGCACTAACGCGCTACAAATATTCGTCAATAACTCACTCGCCACAACCTCAACAGTTTGCGCTGGATCAAAACTACTAATTGAATCAATATTCCATGCCATTACCAATACATCTTTAGATGAAGCACTGAATACTGATATTACCCCCCCATTTAGAAAAGCTATTATGCCTAATAAAACAGTAAATTGTTTTAACATTTTTTCCCCATTTTCCTTCCTATTGTATTCTTGTGCCTTTTCACACATAGCTGTTGTGATTTTGCTCTTTCATCTTTTAAACAGCATAGTATCAAACATCAACTTCATTTAATCAAACTAAGCATCTATAAAATAATTCTCTCATACGTTAATCTATATTCGGGATGCAGAGAATCTGTAGCCACAAACAAAGATCCTCTCCAATATAACTTTCTATATTCATCCCTCCTTAACAAACGACCTCCATCATATATAGAACAAACATCCCTCACAGTTTCATCCTTTAAAAAACTGAAGGACTTTTATGTAAAAGAATATTTTTATCATGCAATTATGATCAAGCTATTTTTACCTTTGACAACACAAAAAGACACTCTTATTTTTCAATTTTACTATAAAAAATACGCGGTGCACTATTCCAAACCCATTTTTTGACATCCGGTGTCATCGCTATAACGCTATATTGCTGGTAAATAAACGCATAAGGTCCTTTTTGCATAAGTTCACGTTGTAAATCAGCATATATTTTCGCCCGTTTTTGCGGATCTTTTTGAAACAACGCCTCTTCAACTTTTTGATTCATCTTAGCATCAAAATACCCATGCTTCCAACTAGGATAGGCTGTATTTTTTGCCTCAAACCGATTATCTGGATTGTAAATAAGACGTGAAGCCATTGTATGAGGATCCGCAGAATCATTATTCCATCCGACAAAAGCCGTATCAAAAGCCCGTGCATTCACTTTTGAAAACAACTGTGTACCTGCCACACGTTCAATTTTAAGACGCACCCCTGCCTGCGCAGCACTATCTTGGAGTGACTGAGCANATTGTATCAAAAGCTCGGGCATAAAGTTTGGAAAACAACTGTGTACCTGCCAATCGCTCAATTTTAAGACGCACCCCTGCCTGCGCAGCACTATCTTGGAGTGACTGAGCAAGTAACAAAGTATAAGGAGCATTTGACACAAGAAAATTTGCCTCAAACCCGTTCGGATAACCGGCCTCTGCTAAAAGTTGCTTGGCTTTTTGAATATCAAGCTTAAAGGGTTGTCCTTCTTTTTCATCCAAAGNGCCGTATCAAAAGCCCGTGCATTCACTTTTGAAAACAACTGTGTACCTGCCACACGTTCAATTTTAAGACGCACCCCTGCCTGCGCAGCACTATCTTGGAGTGACTGAGCAAGTAACAAAGTATAAGGAGTGTTTGATACAAGAAAATTTGCCTCAAATCCATTCGGATAACCGGCCTCTGCTAAAAGTTGCTTGGCTTTTTGAATATCAAGCTTAAAGGGTTGTCCTTCTTTTTCATCCAAAGCCCCAAGATTGCCAAGAGGAATAAAACTTGCCCGTGGAATACCAATCCCTTTGAGAAGCTTCTTGCCAAGACCTTCATAATCTATAAGATAACGCATCGCCAAGCGTACTTTTTCCTTAGCAAAAATCGGATTCGTCGTATTGAATCCCCAATACATCATGGTTGGCACCAACACTTTTTCAACTTTAACATCTGTTGTTTTTTGCAAATCTGCAAGGTCTTCAGGTGTCAAATTACGAGCAACATCAATATCATGTTTTTGCAATAACAAGCGCTGAGTTCCAGGCTCCGCAACATGGCGAATTAAAATTTGCTTTAGTTTAGGTGCTTGTCCCCAATAGTGAGAGCTTGCACGCAATAAAATAGCTTCTCCAGGGCGCCAACTTTTTAACTGATNATGGTTCTAACACTTCTTTGATTTTAACATCTGTTGTTTTTTGCAAATCTGCAAGGTCTTCAGGTGTCAAATTACGAGCAACATCAATATCATGTTTTTGCAA
>NZ_JBHIME010000049.1:0-8851 GCF_042193875.1 Bartonella sp. OC68QHHN
AAATAACGGCATCATCAAAAACACGCGATTCATCACAGATATAAGCAGAGCCACTTATTTTTGCATTGCCCCCGACATGAGTATCATCACAAATGACAGCATTATCGGAAATATGAGCATGATCAGTGACACGGGCGTTATCATAAATTTGAGCATTGCCTTCAATTACAACGGCGTTGTTAGCATGCGCATTACCAGACAGCTTTGCATTGTCCTTTAATGTCATCCTTCAAAAATAGCATTCCCATAAATTTGAGCATTGCCATAAACATCAACAAAAAAGCTTTTTACTTTAGCATTTCCAAAGACGCGTGCATTTTGAAAGACCCGCGCTTTATTATACACCCAGCAATTACCCTCATGAGAGAGATTATCTTCCTTTTCGATATACCCGCCTAAATCGCCTTTTTTGACATCATCAAAATCTCTTAAGGCTCTAATTCGAGTTAAGAAATGACCATCGATATATTCACAATCATCAATAAATTCGTATTTTTTTGCAGGCTCTTGTTTATTAACGGGAGTGTTTTTTGATATAATTGTCATATTTAAAACCTATCTGTTTAAAAGTTTCTTATTGACACCTTAATGGGGCGCCGGGCGCTAAGAAACACGGCAGATAGTCCGTTGTTACGCTTTTCTCATAAGAGTATTGTATGGCGTAACGACACCCGACAAAATCATCATATATGCTAATTAAAGCATAAAAGATAGTCAGTTTTTATAATAGGATTAGGTTTATCGTAACCCATTCGCTATCTGTTTAGTGTTTCTTAATCACTTGATTATTTATATAACAAAATACGTATTTATTGTCAAATAGTATTTTATCTTTTTTGATATTTTTATTATTTTTTAAATACGTTGCGTGTTGATAATATCTTATGCATATCAATTTCTTCTTTTATATTTATATGCTTTTAAATCTATATTATGGGCTTTATGAAACGATTGCGTTATTTTCTGAATCTATACATTTATAATATTTAGAAACTTTCTTATCATGCGTATTTTTATCTTTATAACCTATCAATTTTGTTACTAAATGGTTTTTAAGATTTCTGTTAATTTCTTTTAATAACACATTTGCAACTTAACAGCTTTTTATAGGGACTGTTTTTATAACCAATGTGTTCATTTGCATGTGATTATGAAAGCCTGATTTTTTCACGCATTCTCTATAGCTGTTATGTTCTTTATAGTCATAGCATCATTTTTCATTTTCATAAGAGAAACGATAAATAGGATAATTATGATTTATTGCCTGTTATGAAAACATCTAAAGAGAGAATGATAATTATAGAGATGAGCAAAATCCCTTTTAATAAACTTTTGTCATTTTTGTCAGTTCTTTTTAGAACCTATATCATTTTTTTAAATGAGAGAAAATTAAAAACATTATATTTCAATAAGTTAAGTTTTGTCTATTTTTCAAAATACAACTTATTAAAACAGCCATAACAAATAAATACAACTGTAAATATATATTTGTCAGTTTGTGTCAGTGCATTGAATCGACAAAAGTGATCATTTAGTGAATGATTAAAACATGTCTTATGAGAGTATGTGATTTTTTAAAGCCTTTCAAAAGAAAGGAATTATAATCATAATAAATGCTATCAAGACCATTATGGTTATGAGTTTTGGAGGTTTAGGGGGGTGCTTCTTATACGTATTATTTTATTTTTTATCCAAAATAAAAGTTTATTATATTTCAAGTGGTTAATTTTATCAATTTTTCAAAAAAACAATCTATATCAAAATACAACCTGTAAATTCAACTAATGCTCTATGTTTTGTAGGGGTTTTGGGGGTTTTAGAAACCTTCAAAACTTATAAGTAATATAAGAAAATGAATATACATAACTCTCTTTAAACAAAGCTTCTGATAACAATAAAGCACTCATTTTAGATTACGGTATAACCTCTTAAAGGCAATGTAAAAGAAGCGTATTCACTTTAAGATGGGATTTCTTAAAAGTCTTAAAGCAATTCAAATAAGAGTATCTAAAAGTGCAAGTTTTTTCTTTTTAGAATAACGCATATAAACACTCCTTTTAAGATTGTATGTAAGTAATTTAACAAGAGAGGTATAGATTATGGTTATAAGATCTTATACCCCTTGTAAGGTTATTACACTCATTATGTGAGCATGCTTTATAAGTTATTCGGTTTCTCTAATTTCTAATTTTGGTAAGTTCTTAACAATTTTCATTGTTTCTAAACTTACGGTAATAACCCTTTGAAACAACTCTAATGGATAAGCAGGGTTGCTAATGGTTTCAACAGCATAGCGATTGGCATCATTAACAATGCCACTCTTTTTATCAGTCTTTACACATTGACGTTCCATTACCCATTCAAGAGCGGATTTACCATTGACAATATACTCATAAGCTTCCTTAGGGATGTCTGTCATGATGATATTGCTATTATAAATAACAGTTGATTTATCTTTCTCTTTNCTCTGTTTGTTTTGGATTACCCTTTTTAAAGGTCACGGGATAAGGCTCTACAGTTTCATAATTCACGTGCAAATGCCCCAGTTCACGCCCTGCTGTCACAAACTTCCAAAAATCTTCAGCGCTTTTTACACAAGGAATGCGAGGCAACTCTTTAGAGAGGTTATCAGCATAACGGGCACGGTAATCTTCCGAATGTAAAATTCCGTAACCAATAATAAAAGATATCTTCTTTTGTTATGGTTTTAGTAAGTAAGCAGAGAGGCATTTCTTAAACCTATGTCTGTACTATTATCGCGTTTTTTTCTTATTTTAGTAATAAACTATTGTCATGCTATTTTTCTTATCAAGCGATAATAATGGAGTGTTTCTTGTTGTCTCTAATATGTAACAGTTCCAATAAATTTGGTATATTCTATGAATAAGAGGCTTTACTTGAAGCTCAAGATTATATTACATGCAACACCTTAAAATTAAAGAGTGTATGATTGTCATTTAACAGTGTCATTGTAAAATCTTCAAAAGCGGGGGAAATGATATGGTTTGCACAACACATAAAGCAGGTGTATACAGTACAGTCTGTGCTTTTCTCTCAGATGTTATAAGTATTATTCTCATCAAAAAATTAAAAAATTGTTACGCGGTTGGCGATTTTTTCTGTGATGCTGATGATGTGGTTCATTTTGTTGCTCACTTTAAGGGCACAATGAATGCATAGATTTTTTTTCACTTTTATTTTTGCGGCTTTTTTGTGCCTTTTCTCGTTGCCGAGTTTTGCCGAAAACATTCGTGAGAAAGCGATTAATCAATCAGAGAGCATCCAACGACAACAAACGCAAGAACAACGTTTTCAGCAATTACACCGTAGAAACGAAACCCATGGGGTCTTTTTGCCAGATGATGATACCCCATCTCCCTATGGTGCTTCGCCTAGTACAACCTGTTTGCTCATTAAAAGCATTGAATTTGTTGGTGCTCAGTTGATTTCTCACACCAACCTTCATGAAGCCATTTCCTTTTGGGAAGGGCGGTGTTTGGGGATTGCCGAAATCAACAAAGTGCTCAAAGCCGTTACCAAGCTTTATATGCAGCGTGGCTATATTGCGGTGCGGGCTTATTTGCCTGAGCAAGATTTAAGCGGCGGTCATCTCAAGATTGTTGTTGTTGAAGGTGTGATGGAAGATATTACCCTTGATGGGCATAAAGTTGAGCGGAAATTGCAGGGAGAAATCACCACGGCTTTTCCAAACCTTATTGGGAAGCCGACCAATCTGCGCCAGATAGAGCAAGGGCTTGATCAAATCAATCGGCTTTTCTCACGCCAAGCCACCATTAATCTTGGTGCTGGTGGCAATTCGGGTGGTTCGATACTCGATGTTCATATTGAAAAACAGAAACCTTGGCTTATCACGCTTTCCAGTGATAATCTTGGCGCTAAAGCAACAGGGCTTTATCAAACGCGCTTGAGCCTTTCTTTTGATGATCTGTTAGGGATCAATGATCAATGGTCGTTGAGCTATCAGCGCTCCATGGATGGTGGTCCGTATCATTTTTCTCACAAGCGCCCCAATAGTGATACTCTAACGGGATCATTTTCTTTACCCTATGGCACTTGGACAACAGGTTTTGATGGGACGTGGAGCCAATATCATTCGAGTGTTAAGGGAATATTTTCCGATATTATGACTGCGGGTAAGTCTTTATCGCTTACACCATGGATTTCACGGGTTGTTGAGCGTGATCAAGAGGGAAAGACCTGGGTTACAGGACGGTTGACATGGAAATATTCTGATAATTTTATTATGGGCAGTCGGGTTGATGTTTCCAGCCGTAAATTGGCTATTGCAACCTTTGAGCTTGATCATTCGCGCAAGTGGCTTGGAGGAGAATTAAGCGCACATATAGGGTTTCATAAAGGGTTGGCAATTCTTGGCGCTTATGATGATAAAGAGCAAGAGAATGCAACAAAAAATTCACCCAAAGGGCAATTTTCCAAATTATCTTTTTCCTTAGGTTATATGCGTCCTTTTTCGCTCAAACAATATAACTTTCGCTATAATACACTGTTTTCAGGACAATTATCACCCGACACGTTGTTTAGTTCAGAGCAAATGTCGCTTGGTGGGAGTTCCTCTGTGCGCGGGGTGCGTGAGGCGATTTATTACGGCAATAATGGGGCGTTTTGGCGCAATGAATTGTCGTTGTTGTTGCCAGGGTTTTCTTCGAGAATGGGGCGTAAATTTATGAGCCAATTTGCCCCTTATATGGCGCTTGATCTGGGGTCCGTGGCCAATGATGTAAGCAAAAACAGTTTTGGCGGGCGCCTCGTTGGGGCAACTCTTGGTTTCCATGCAACCGGAGATATTACGGATGTTGATGTGTCTTATTCGAATATTTTAACCCAATCAACAGTGCGAGAAAAGGGGAATGCGACAGGGTTATTTCAAGTGCGGGCATTATTGAGATTTTAGAGCAAAGGGGCGGTAAAAATATCGCTGCGCTGTTTACATCCCTTTGGGGTGTTTTTTTTAAGAGATAAAGAATTTTATGAGGAGCCGAAGATGCGGGGATTGAGAAATCAAAAGCATAGATTGGGATATGGATACAAGCTAGGGCAGCGCGTTCTTTGTGTTTTGCAGCGAGGGATCCATAAGGGGCTTTCACTTGTTTTAAGTTTTTGCTTAGCTTTTCAGCCTTTGTTGTTGCAAGCACAGGCGCTTGGAGCACGAAGTCCTGTTGCACAAGAAAGCCAAGGGATTAAAGCAGCTGACGGGGTTGGTTCTGTTTTCCGCCCCACGGTGGGGAAAGCCGGCAATGATGTGCCGCTGATTGATATTGTTCGCCCCAATGGACAGGGTCTTTCTCATAACAAATATGACAATTTCAATGTTGATACCCATGGCGTGATTTTGAACAATTCGACTGAGGAGGTTTCGCGTTCACAGCTTGGGGGATTGGTGCCAGGCAACGGCAATTTGCGTTATAGCGGTGCAGCAAAGGTTATCCTCAATGAAGTGGTGAGTGCCAATCGCTCGCGTCTTGAAGGCGTGAGCGAAGTACACGGGCATATGGCGGATGTTATTATCGCCAACCCCAATGGGATTACCTGTAACGGTTGTGGATTTATCAATACGCCACGGGTGACTTTATCGACCGGACAACCGATCATTGGAGCCGATGGGGCTTTGAGTGGGTTGCGTGTTGAGGGTGGTGATATCACCATAGGCGCTCGTGGGGCTGATGGGAGTGCATTAGATATTTTTGATCTTGTTTCGCGCAAGATCAGTGTCGGGGGTCCCATACAGGTCAAAGGAGATTTGGCTGTTATCGCTGGTCACAATCATTTTGATTATCACAAGCGCGAAGCAACTTCTCTTGGTTCTGATGGCAAAGAACCGGAATTGGCGATTGATTCCAGTGAGTTTGGTGGAATGTATGCGGGACAGATCCGTGTGATTGCCAATGATAAAGGCGCCGGCGTTAAGATGCGCGGAGACATGGTTGCCAATGCAGGCGCCATGAGATTGACGAGTGATGGCAAGCTAGTGATTGCCAAAGCACGTGCCAAAGGTGCACTGAAAGCTCACTCCCACCACGATAGTGTGCATGTGAAAGATCTGCTTTTTTCAGAAGAAGCAGTTGAACTGAAGGCTTTGAAGCATGTTGTATTGGCTGAGCAAGCTCGCGTTGCGGCAAGCGGTGCTGTTGATGTGCACGCCGATGTGATCAAGCTCCAGTCCCATGCTCTTCTAGCAAGCGGTATTGGAAGTGATGGTCAACAGTCAGCGACCGGTTCTTTGCATTTACAGGCAGCGAAGCTTGAGGCGGGGAATGGGCGGATAGCCGCTGGTGATCTTTTAGAGATCCAAGCAGCAACAATTGATCTAAGCCGCATGCAAGACAATGATCAAACAGGGGTTTCTTCCCTTGGCGATCTAACCATTGAAACCAATCAAATCAGCGCTTTAAACAACCATATTGGTGCCAAGGGGAATATTGTACTGAAAGCTGATGATGTGCTCACTGTAGGTGCTGGTCATTATAGCGCCGGCGGCTCTCTTTTGGTGCAAGCAGCAGAGCTTACATCACGCGCGCGCTTAGTAGCAGAGCAAAAAATTGACCTTTATGCGCATCACGGTGCCCTGATCCAAGAAGGCACTGTCTGGTCTAATGGGGAGATAACGCTGGATGCCCATGGAGCCCTCAATCACACGGGTGATATTGTCAGTCTGCAGCAGGTTGCAATGACAGCGGGGGGCCTGCTCACAACCGGTCAAGAGAGCACGATTTTAAGTCATGATGTGGTTTTGCATGCTGATGCTTTAACCCAAGCAGGGACTGTGGAAGCCCAAGAGGGAGCATTAACCCTTCAAGTGCGTGATGGGGTTATCAATAGCGGCACAATGCGCGGTGAGAGTGTCGATGCCCATATTGGTGCATTTACCAATCAAGGGACGTTTATTGCAACCGATGATTTGCATTTGATGGTAAGCGCACAAGAAGGCGCCGATCCGCAACAAGCCTTTCTGAAGAATACATCCGAAGGAGTCCTTCAAAGTGGTGGTGTTTTTGTTGTGATCGCAGGGCAATTAGACAATGCCGGTGTGCTTGGCTCTAGTGGTGAGAATGTTGCCCTCAATGTGGCAGGGAATGTCAGCAATAGCGGGCTGATTTACGCCAAAAAATCTATGGATCTATTCAGTGATGGTAATCTGACCAACACACAGGGCAGAATTATTGCTGAAGAGGCTCTCAGCATTGGTGGGCTAAAAGAGACACGTGCTGGTCATATAAATAATGAGGCTGGTCTTCTCAGTGCTTTAGCCGGTGAGATGAAGATTGTTGCAACGTCTTTTGTCAATAAAAGCGCTGAAACGACAAATTCAGACCAACAAAACACTACACATAATGAAGGTGCGCATGTTTTAGCGCGGGATGGTTTGCGCATTGATGTGGGCAGTTTCGAGAATGTTGATGGTCTCATTTCTACGCAAGGGGCAGTTAATATTGTTGCTGATAGTGTGATCCAAGCAGGGCACATAGAGATTGAGCGTGGTGACCTTCAACTGACCAGCCACGGTGATTTAAGCAATAGTGGCACAATAGAAAGCAATAGTGCAATCATTGTGCGTGCGCAAACAAATCTGAACCAAACGGGGCGCATTGTTTCTAAAAAACGGGTGGAGCTTTCCAGTGATGGCATACTGACAATGGGTGAGACAAGTGAGGTTGGCGCCTATGATGTAACGCTGAAGGCAGGCACACTCACAAATGCTGGGCTTGTGGAAGCGCAAGGCGGAGTACTTACTCTCAACAGCCATGATGTTTTAAGCAATTCCGGTATCATGGTGGGCGGTGTTTTTGAAGCAACTCTCGGGTCTTTAGCCAATTCAGGTCAGCTTTTAGCCAGTGACAGCTTTACGCTTATGGCGGAAAGCCATGATCCGTCATTGGGGCAAGTTGCTCTGGTTTTAAATGGTGAAGATGGTGTACTCAAAAGTGGTGGTGCTTTTGTTTTAACCGCAGATGTTTTCGACAATGCCGGCAGTATTGGTTCAAGTGGGGATGGGGTTGCGCTCAATGTGAGCGGTGATCTGAGCAATAGTGGGCTGATTTATGCCAAGAAATCTGCCATTTTCTCCTTAGATGGGGATTTTATTAATAAGTTTGCCGATGTCATTGCTGAAGATAATCTCATCATCCGTGGTTTAAGTAGAGAGCGGGCTGGTCATGTCATCAACAGCTCGGGTCTTTTAGAAGCTGTCTCAGGCGATATGACCTTCGATGTCTCAGCGCTTACCAACATGCGCGAAGGTGGGGTTGAAGTTAGCGATAAAGTGGTTTCTCACAGTTACGTGCAAGGAGAATGGAACCCTATCCCAAATGTTAAACACCATCAGATAAAGGAAGATGTTGACACTACAATTAGCCGTCAACAGCTTCATTTTACCAATAATGCTGCACAGATTTTAGCAGGGCGCCATTTCACGGTTCATGCCGGTGATATCCGCAATAGTTATAGTTTAATTGCTGCTAATGGCAACATTGAGATGCAGGGTGATACGCTGCTCAATGAGGGGCGCGATTTAATTGAAACAACCAAGATTGTAACTAAAACACATCGCAGGGAGAAGAAATGCAGACTGTGGAATGCAGGGTGTCATGCGGGAGGCATTAAAGATGAGGGACATTATACTGATACCAAAACAACCACGCGCACTTATGATGCTGTTTACGGCACGATTGAAGCTGGGGGAACGCTTGATGCCAAGTTGACAGGCACTATTGATAATCATGCGGTGCGTGAAGGGGTTGAGCAAGTTGGCTTAAGCTCTGGCGATAAAGGTTTGGCTGGTGTTAAAAACACCGATTTTGACGGCTCCAAACCA
>NZ_JBHIME010000022.1:0-22627 GCF_042193875.1 Bartonella sp. OC68QHHN
GTGGGTGTTGCGACAGCCCTTGCATTAAGACGGTTCATAAGAACCATTTTTACTCCTTTCTTGTACAATTTTTACCCACACGCTCATCCCACTTGTGATGTGCAAGTAAGTGGTTTTGATTGATGCAATATAAACAGATTTGAAATGAAAGAATCTTACGTTATTTGAGACTCTCATTTAACATACAAAAAAGTGAATTATCATTATAAATCAATATATTGTAGTGCACAAACTGTGTATTGAGAGAGAACTTTATTCAGACTAAATTATGCGTTTTCATGCTAAGAGATATTATATTTATCCCACGCGGTATTATTAGTAATGAACAAAGCCTCCATAGAAAGCACAACAAAATCCTGCCCCAATGATTTGAAGCAGGATGTAATTTAAACATTGCTTTAAATTATTTTGGAATTATCTGGTTAGACCTACTACTATCCCGATTATTCCGCTGAATAAGGACATAAAAGCGCCAGAGAGTATACCAAAAATTAAAGATCCCGTTATGGTAAAAGTTCCTATTGTAATGGGTTCGAAAAACACATTCTCAATTTTTCCTTCAATGGGAGCTTCATTTCCCACTCCATAATTTAAATTTTGTACATAGAGAGTATCCATACGCATTGCTTCTTTTTTTCCTTGTTTCATTACAAAAAGAGAAATATCTTTTTGTTGTGGGGTGTTGCTCGAATGATTTGCATTAACATTCACAACTTGTGCAAGAGAAAAAGCAATCACTATAAAAATATTTAACACGTAATTTTTAAACACTTTTGTCATAATTTCACCTCAAATTCTTTCTGACTTCAGCGTGGATAATTTAACGCATCAGCGGAGCTGGTGAACACACTAAGGAGATATAAGTGCGTGCAGCTCTTTTTTCTGTGGTGAGGGTTATTGTTTTTGTTCAATAACAATGAACAAGTGTGGATATACTTGAGAAATTAGAAAATTTTGTTTTTATAAGTTTCAATTTAAATACAGAGTTATCTAAGTCTTTTTGTATAATTTATTATCGCCGCTATGACAAAGCACACTAGGGGCGCTAAATATCCTATTAAAAATGACAAACCGAACTCTCCTATTATGACCGGCTGAGCTATTTTCTCAACTCTTCCTTCAACAGTAGTCCCATTTTTTGCTTCATAGCTTAAATTGGGAACGTAGAGAGATGCGATATGGGTTACTTTCTCTTTTACCTGACTGATTACAGAAGTATCTTCTCGTTGTAAGTTATTGCTCGAATGATTTGCATTAACATTCACAACTTGTGCAAGAGAAAAAGCAATCACTATAAAAATATTTAACATATAATTTTTAAACACTTTAATCATAATTTACCTCAAATATTTTATACTATTCAATATATATGCATAAATTTATACTTTGGATATTCGGATGTAATCTATAACATTTATATTTTGTAGTAATAGAAGCATCATTATGTTATTATTTACAATAAATCATAGATACATAATGAAGATATTATCCTAGAGTTCTAGACGAGGTTGAATTATTTGAACATCAACATTATGTCCTTTATCCAACTTATTATTGATCCTATAAGGCTTATTGCATATCCAGCAGACAATACTCCTATTCCGATAGTTATAGGCTCAACGACCTTTTCAATTTTCCCTTCACCTGTTGTTCCATTTTCTGTTTGATAACTTACAGATGGAACATAGAAAGCAGTCTTAGAAACTACATTGGATTTCGCATACTTTACTTGTTCCATTGGTAAGACAGAAAGTTCCTCTTTTGGAATATCGTTTTTCAAACAGTTTGCATTAACATTTACAGTTTGTGAAATAAAAAAAGCACTCGCTATAAAAATGCTTAAGATATAATTTTTAAATATTTTCACCATAACATTACCTCAAATATACATAATTTTTATATATCTCACACTATACATGCTTTATATATTTCAATATGTATTTTTAGTCAATAATAAAAACACATATAAAAATATAACCATAATTTTTTTATAAACATTATTGTAAAAAAGCAACAGTAATAATTACAAAAAATATTTTTTAAATTTATTAAATTGGTTTATTGTGTTTTATATATAAAATAATATTAATATTATTTTATAAAATATATTTATGTATAATAAAATTTATCAAACTTTTTACATATTAAATATATAAAAAATTATTTAGTATCGATTTTATAATAAAAAACATGAAAATTATGATTCGTTTATAAAAATATTATTAACAATTCAAATATGCATGGACACGCTAAAATTTTATTATCTATATTATTTATTATAGAATGTGTGTTCTGTAGATATTATTAAGTTATAATTCAATGGTTATTAATTATATCATGATAGCATGATTATAATGCTTACTTTACTATTAATTATATACATTTATGTTATAGATATTAAAAAATTTACAGTTCTATTATAGTATAAAGTAGAGCTCGAATTGGATAGAGATAAATGATATTATCTTTTTCTCGCCAATGTGAAAAGCATATTACTATGATGTAAAGCTGTGTATAGAAGAATATCAATTCAGACACGTTTATGAGTGCCGAAAGATCAGCATTGGATAATATTTTTCAACATTTTCTTCTTTCCAAACTGAAAAGCCGCTTTTATTTTTAGAAAGGGTGTCTTTCCTAAAGTTGGATTACTTTTGAAAAGATCTGATTTCATTGCTTATTTAAAAAGTCTATTAAGTGCTTTCGAAAAATTTTGAGCAACTACTGGTATCTTTTTACGTTGTTTAACATTATTATATATTCATATTTATGTGCTTTTTTAAGAAACCCTTCTCAAGGTACTTGAGCCTATTTTGCAATGATAGATATGATGATAAAGCCCTATAATATAAAATTCTTAGGGAATCAGAATCTTTAACGTTTATAAAGAAGAAAGATGGCATTGCCATACACTTTGCTCGCTCCTAATGTTGCTACAATCTTTGCCTCTTGAGATGATTCATTAAGAGGCATTTTTATTTCTTTATTTAATTCAGTATATCCAGATTTGAAATGAGAGAATCTTACACTATTCGGTTTTTTTGTTTAATTTGAATAATGATAAATTATGATTATAAATCAATGTATTGTCTGTAAATTACTTGGTGTGAAATGTTTTTTATAAAATGCACATCTTCATAAGAATGTATTCTTTTTGTCTTTGTGTAATCTTAGGGAGGTCGTACCAATTGACGCTGTTAAAATACTGTTTAAGCAGCAAAGTAAATAAGCCTTCAACAAGTTTACGAGATTTGGATTGAGGAAATATAAACCCTTGTAACTCAACAAGGACGCTTTTGTTGTTTCAATAAACTCTTGTGTTCCATAGATTCCGCGAATTTTAATATGTTTTTCCATAATCAATATGCACATACCCTACAATTTTACCATAGTCTATGATTTTTTTGATCAGATGAAAGAGGCTCGCAATTTTCAAATCTTATCGAGCAAGGCATCGTAATATTCCTTTTTTGACAAATAGCATCATTGGTCAGAATGGGTTGTTGAGGTTGGGAGTGGGATATCGGATTTGAGATAGATAAGCAGGGTTTGATTTTTATGAGTTTGCACCCCTGTTTTTTGCTTTTTTAAAGCACGTGCAATGCTTAACTGACTTATGATTGCTCAACGAGGTGCTATATTTTTTCTTCACATTGAAATGCAATTCACCCGTGTCGTGAATTACGTATTTATTGAAGTTATTATAAACAAACAGCGAGAAGAGAAAGACATTTGAGTCAAAATTCTTCTTACAAGAGTTTACAAACTGATATATTCAAGAGATTTTTTTATAATAGATCTCGCCATACTGCCATTGCTTCTAAGACTTCTCCTAAATGAGCATGTTTTGCGATAACTGTTTCTGCACCAGCTTCTGCAAGTGCATTAGAGTGGCCAAGATAGCTATGTGATCCTCCCGTAAAGCCGATGACACGCATGCCTGCTGCTATGGCTGCGTGTACACCATGAAGTGAATCTTCTATAACGATAGTGTTTTGGGGCTCTGCCTGTAATTGTTGTGCGGCAAAAAGGAAAACATCAGGGGCCGGTTTCGTTCTTTTTGTTCCAACTTCAGGTGCTGAAAATATTTTACCTTCAAAAAGGTCATAGAGATCAACCGTGGTGAGCATCTCTTTTATATCTACGCTTTTTGCATTAGAGCAGATACAGTAGGGATAGCGTGTTTGAATAATTTCTACGGCTTCTCTTACATCATCAATAGCCCGTAATTTAGTTTTTATTTGTGTACGAAAAATATTAGTCATCTGATCTATGAGATGAGCAGAAATTGGTTTTTCTATTTCCTGTTCAACGTGTTTAAGAATATCGCGAAAGATAAGCCCTGCAAAACGCTCACTCAACTCTTCTGGTGATATTTCATATCCTGTTTGTTTGAGCAATTGAGATCCAATTTTTGCTGCAAGATATTCAGAGTCGACGAGAACTCCGTCACAATCAAAAATAATAAGATCTATTTGAGGCATAAGATATTCCTTTCCACGTTACGAGATGGATAACTTTCATGAAAATGATTCTTAATTCTTTTACGAAATAAAAGATATGGGAACAGTACATTGAAAAAAAGAAAAATAAGGTTTCATTCATATGAAAGTTTTTTTATTTAAAAAAAAACAAAAACAATTATCAATTTTGTAGAACTTTAACGATACGTTTACGCTATTTTGTAAATATGGATTGGTAATGCGGGCCTATAAACTATTTTGGTTGATTATAGGGCAAATTCAGTTAATTTTGTTGGGTTTTTCATGACAGTTATTCAGCTACAAAAAGATTTCCTTCGTACTCCCTTACAGATGCCATGGCGCAATAAAATTTTTAAAGGAGATTGTGTTTCCGTTCTAGAAAAACTTCCAAAACATTCCGTTGATATGATTTTTGCGGATCCACCCTATAATTTGCAATTGGATGGAGCTTTATACCGTCCAGATCATTCGCTTGTTGATGCGGTTGATAATGCATGGGATCAGTTTGAGAATTTTGCTGCTTATGATGCTTTTACCCGTGCATGGTTGCTTGCTTGTCGTCGTGTATTAAAACCCAACGGAACACTTTGGGTTATTGGATCTTACCATAATATTTTTCGAGTTGGGACGGCATTACAAGATTTAGGTTTTTGGATGCTGAATGATATTATTTGGCGCAAAAATAATCCGATGCCTAATTTTCGAGGGCGCCGTTTTCAAAATGCTCATGAGACGCTTATTTGGGCTGTACGGGATCAAAAAGATAAAAAGTACACATTTAATTATGATGCTTTAAAAGCGGCAAATGAAGATCTACAAATGCGTTCAGATTGGCTTTTCCCTCTCTGCACTGGAGCTGAACGTTTAAAGGATGATTCAGGGCGTAAATTACATCCAACACAAAAACCGCAAGCGTTATTAGCGCGTATTATTATGGCTTCTAGTAAACCTGGTGATGTTATTCTCGATCCGTTTTTTGGTTCGGGAACAACGGGTGCTGTTGCCAAGCTTTTAGGGCGTGATTTTGTTGGGATTGAACGCGAGCAAGATTACATTGATGCAGCATGTGAGAGAATTGCGGCAGTTAAACCTTTAGCGCAACCAGAACTAGCGATTTTGGATAGAAAAAAAGCAGAACCGCGCGTAGCATTCAACAGTTTACTTGAAGCAGGTTTACTCTATCCTGGAGAAGTTCTTTATGATCGCAAGAAGCAAGTATCTGCTATTGTAAGAGCTGATGGTACGATTATGCATGGTGGTGAAGCGGGCTCAATTCACGCAATGGGAAGAAAGGCTCAAGATTCGCAGAGTTGTAATGGTTGGACCTTTTGGTATTATGAGGAAAATGGACGGTTGAAGTCCATAGATCATTTAAGAATGATCATACGTTCACAAATGTTAAAAACGGGTGTTTTATGAACTAAGCTGATCGCTTCATTTTATTGACCACAATATGCCTGATCTTGATTGAGATGGGCGTGGGGGTATTTTATGCCTTTCTTAGGTGTTTTTTATTGACACACTAATCTTGCTTGTAAGCGGCAAGCGAGTATTTTTATGCTTCTTGTAGAAGAAGTTAAAATGAGAAATTCTCACTCTATGTTCTGATTTTAGTTCCAAAACAGTAAAATTTCACTATAATTTTATATAAATGAAATATCAGAATTAAAAGGTTCATTTAGAAGTTCAAAATTGAGTGCTTTTTTGAGGGAATATGTACATCTGTAACGTTCGTACAATATATTGATTTATAAAGCTAATTTAGCGTTATTTATATTGAGTTTCCCCCGAATGTCGTCAAATTTTCTTATTTTAAACCTGTTCTATATTGAATCAATGAAAATTACTTGCTTGCATGTCATAAGCGGGGTTGGCGTGTGAATAAAAATTGTTAAAGAAAGAACTAAAAGTACCTCTTACGAACCTATTTCAAGTGCCAAGGGTTGTTGTAAGGGGCTGGTAAATATAACGATGGTGCCGGCTTGCTCCGTCATAAGCGAAAAAAGGATAGATCCTGAAATTTAAATCTAAGATTTCTAAGCTTTTCTACCCCTCCTTAATTCTTATCTGTAGAAAAAATTGGTTATTTCATTTTTTTAAATTTTTCTTTTACAGATTAATAAATGATCGCTAGAGATACAAAAGTCTCCGTTAGAAAACATTTTTACGAATAGGGAAGGTTATTTAAATCTGAAAGAATTAGGAAGTGCTACGGAAATGGCTTTTTTCATAACAGTAGGTAATGCTTCTTCGGCAAGATGTTGAATGTTACACCACCAACCATTTTCACAATTCATTTCATGAACATCCTCAGTATAGTAAACATCGAGCTTTAGAGAAAAGTGAGTAAAAACATGCGTAATTTGTCCTTTGAATTGCCAATTGGCAGTAAAGGGTGCGTTTTGGAGCCCATTTTCGTTGTTTATGCCAATATTGTTAGGAATTTGGGTCATTCCACCAAGGAGCTTTTGCGTCTGTCGTTTTTCCAAATAAATTTGTCTCTTTTTATTAAGGACTACAAAAGCAATACCTGTTTTTGAAGGGCGTTCTTTTTTAGGGGTTTTGACTGGAAAAGATTCCGGTTGTTGCATCTTTTCTGCTTTGCATAAACATTGAAGAGGGCAGGTATAACAAGATGGTTTGCGTGGAGTACAAATTGTTGCTCCCAAATCCATCATTGCTTGAGCAAAGTCACCAGGACGATTTAAAGCAGTAATTTTTTGTGTTTTTTCTTTAATTTCAGCTTTTGCTTTTTGTAATATTGAAGTGATAGCAAAAAGGCGCACTACCACACGTTCGACATTACCATCAACTACTGCTACAGGGTGGTTAAAAGCAATTGCAGCAATGGCTGCGGCAGTATAATCTCCAATACCGGCTAGAGTTTGCAATTCTTTTACAGATTGTGGAAATTGTCCCGCGTAGTTTTCAACAAGCTGTCGCGCACATTTTTTAAGATTACGTGCGCGTGAATAATAACCAAGTCCAGCCCATGCTTTCATGATGTCATCTTGTGAGGCTTTTGCTAAAGAGAAAAGATCAGGCCATAGTTTTAGAAACTTTTTAAAATAAGGCTTAACTGTTTCAACGGTTGTTTGTTGAAGCATGATTTCAGAAAGCCAAACTTGATAAGGATCAGGACGGATACCTTGTTTTTGCTTTTCGGGGGTAATCCGCCATGGAAGGTGTCTGTGATTTTGATCGTACCAAGCAAGGAGGTGCGAAGAAATTTCATACATGATTGTTTTCAAGCATAAGGAGATATAAAATGCAAAAGAAAAAATTATTTATTTTGTTAACATTTCATAAATTGAGGAGGCAACAATTTTTAAGTGAAACAAATGATTTTAATTTAGTAAGCTGTTGAACAATGATCTAAAAATGAGAAAACAACTAAAAAAACGTATCTTTTATTCTCTTTCTGAGACGGTATACAAAATACTTGATCCAGTTTTACGTAAACGGACAGGGCTTAATGTAGCGCTTATAGAACATTGGCCACAAATTGCGGGCGATGATATCAGTGAACATACAATACCGCTTAAAATTATTTGGAAACGTCGTGCAGATCAAGATGAAGTTTTTCAGCCAGCAACACTTGTTGTCGCATGTGAAGGATTTGCTGCGTTAAAATTGATGCATGAAACAGAGGAATTACTTCATAGAATTAACGGATTTTTTGGCTATATTGCTATTGATCGCATTAAGATTGAGCAAAGGAGTATGTCGGTTTTTATGAATCACTTGCCTCTAAAACCGCCTTTGAGTGAACAAGACAAAAAATGCGTAGAAAAAATGCTTGAAGGAATTGAAGATAAAAGCTTGCGCCAATCACTTTATAAACTTGGCTGTTGCATTTTCTTGGAAAAAAATAATAAATAGAAAGATATTTTATATATTTTTCTTTAATATATGAGAAAGCATTGGATTCCTATTCGTTAATAACAACAGAAAAGTATTATTTATGGTAAAATATCGTTCTTTTTTATCTTTCGGGATAATTTTTCTCTTCATAACGATTGTACAAAACAGTGTAACAGTTGCTTTAGCGCGTGATCCTAAACCAGTGGCAACTGTTGATATGGCAGAGATTCTCCAATCGGGTAAAGTAAAGGACCGCTTTGAGGGAGAGGCGGATGCGCCAGTCGTCATTGTTGAGTATGCTTCCTTGACCTGTACACATTGTGCGTATTTTTATAATCATATACTTCCTCAAATTCGTAAAAAATATATCAAAACAGGAAAAGTAAAACTGATTTTCCGCGATTATGCTTTTGATCCTCGGGCAACAGCAGGTTTTATGTTGGCACAGTGTGCGCCAGAAGATCGCTATTTTCCTTTGATAGAAGTTTTATTTCAAAAACAAAATGAATGGGCTTTCGGCAAAGATGCTCTAACACCATTGAAAAAAATTGGCTTAATGGCTGGTTTTACAGATGAAAGTTTTACTGCATGTTTGAAAAATCAAGCTATTTTAGATGAAGTGAATGCATCCTTTGAGCGTGGTAAAAAACTGGGTGTTACAGCAACGCCTACTTTCTTTATTAATGGTAGTAAATATGAAGGTGCCATGAAAGTAGAAGAATTTTTTTCGGTGATTGATAGTTTTCTTAAAAACTGAATCTTAATCTTCCAGAAGATGGATAGTGATACTTTTGGTTATTATCTCTTTTGGAAGGATTAATACTGTGCATTTATGAAGCGATATTTTTTGTTGAGCCGATTTTGAATCAAATCATTGCTTTTAAGTGAGCCTAGGTTGAATGATATTTTGATGCTGATATGGGAGGATTTGTACAATGAAAAAATGGGTTTATAGTTTTGGAGATGGAAAGGCAGAAGGAAGTGCAAGTGAGCGTAACCTTCTCGGAGGTAAAGGAGCTAATTTGGCAGAAATGAGTAATCTTGGTTTGCCCGTACCACCCGGATTTACGCTGACAACAGAAGTTTGTAATTTTTATTATGCCCATGACAAATCATATCCAGAAGAGCTACAGGAATCTGTTAAGCAAGCACTAAGACGCGTTGGTGAACAAACAGGACGTGAATTTGGGAGTGAGCAAAAGCCACTTTTGCTGTCTGTTCGTTCAGGGGCTAGGGCTTCCATGCCAGGAATGATGGATACAGTGCTTAACCTTGGCATGAATGATGAGACTGTAAAAGCCATTGCTTTACAAGCTAATAATGAACGTTTTGCTTATGATAGTTATCGGCGTTTTATCCAAATGTATTCTAACGTTGTTTTGGGGTTAGATCATTCGTATTTTGAAGAGATTCTTGATGAAGCAAAAGTACGCAATGGTTACACTATTGATACAGAAATGACAGCAGATGATTGGAAGAATATTATTACTTCTTATAAAGCATATGTTGAAGAAAAATTAGGAAAACCTTTTCCTCAAAATCCTGAGCAGCAGTTATGGGGAGCAATTGGAGCCGTTTTTTCAAGTTGGATGACAGCACGTGCAGTTACTTATCGCCGTTTACATAGTATTCCTGAAAGTTGGGGAACGGCAGTTAATGTGCAAGCTATGGTTTTTGGCAACATGGGTGAAGATTCGGCAACAGGTGTTGCTTTTACACGCAATCCATCGACAGGGAGAAAAGAACTTTATGGTGAATTTTTAGTTAATGCGCAAGGGGAAGATGTTGTGGCGGGCATTCGAACGCCTCAAAATATTACAGAAAATGCGCGTATTGTTGCTGGTTCAAATAGATCGTCGTTAGAAAAAATTATGCCTGAGGCTTTTTTGAAATTATGTCAGATCGCGCAGAAGCTTGAGCAGCATTATCGGGATATGCAAGATCTCGAATTTACCATTGAAAAAGGTAAATTATGGATGCTTCAGACTCGTTCAGGAAAACGCACGGCTCGTGCGGCTCTCAAGATGGCAATTGAAATGGTTGAGGAGGGGTTAATAAACCATGAAGAGGCTGTGATGCGTATTGATGCAAAGTCGCTGGACCAACTTTTGCATCCAACACTTGATCCCAAAGCAGAACGTTTTGTTATAGGACGTGGTTTACCTGCTTCTCCTGGAGCCGCAACTGGTGAAATTGTTTTTACTTCAGAAGAGGCAGAAACTGTGTCGGCGGAAGGTCGCAAGGTTATTTTGGTCCGTGTAGAAACAAGCCCAGAAGATATTCATGGTATGCATGCTGCAGAAGGAATTTTAACAACGCGTGGCGGTATGACAAGTCACGCTGCTGTTGTTGCGCGGGGGATGGGGAAACCATGTATTTCTGGTGCTGGCAGTGTGCGGATTGATTATAATACAAATACGCTGTTTGCTTCAGGAGAAAGTTTTAAAAAAGGTGATGTTATCACAATTGATGGTGGAAGTGGAGAAATTTTCAAAGGGAAAGTTGCAATGTTGCAGCCTCAGCTTTGCGGAGATTTTGCAAAATTAATGGAATGGGCTGATGGGATGCGACGTATAAGAGTTCGCGCTAATGCTGATACACCATCTGATGCCCGTATGGGGCGCTCTTTTGGGGCTGAAGGTATAGGTCTTTGCCGTACGGAGCATATGTTTTTTTCTGATGAACGTATCGTTGCCATGCGTGAAATGATTTTAAGTCATGATGAAAGTGGTCGTCGTAAAGCACTAGATAAGCTTTTGCCAATGCAGCGTTCAGATTTTAGTGAATTATTTGAAATTATGTGTGGTTTACCTGTTACTATCCGCTTGCTAGATCCACCATTACATGAATTTTTGCCTAAAACGAAAGCAGAAATTCTTGATGTTGCAACAGCTATGGGTGTTTCTGCTGAAGCGCTTGCTGAACGTGCTCAGCAGTTGCACGAATTTAATCCTATGCTTGGATTACGAGGATGCCGTTTAGCTATTACTTATCCTGAAATTGCAGAAATGCAAGCGCGGGCGATTTTTGAAGCAGCAGCAGAAGCTGCCCAAAAATCTGGATCTCCTGTTATGCTTGAAATTATGGTGCCACTGGTTGCGCTTAAATCTGAACTCGATTTTGTAAAAGCGCGTATTGATCAGGTTGCTGAGGAAGTGATGAAAGAAAAGGGAAGCACTATTCAATATATGGTTGGGACAATGATTGAGCTTCCAAGGGCGGCGCTTCGAGCAGATGAAATTGCTGAAACTGCTGAATTTTTTTCATTTGGAACAAACGATTTGACACAAACCACTTTTGGGATTTCCCGTGATGATGCTGCTCCTTTTTTGGCAACCTATTTTCAAAAAGGTCTTTTAGAGCAAGATCCTTTCGTGTCTATTGACCGTGATGGAGTAGGAGAACTTATTACCATTGCTGCACAGCGTGGACGCTCAAAGCGTGCAAAAATAAAATTGGGAATTTGCGGTGAACATGGAGGCGATCCTGCCTCTATTGCTTTATGCGAAGAAAATAACCTAGATTATGTTTCGTGTTCTCCTTTTCGAATACCAATTGCTCGTTTAGCAGCAGCCCAAGCCGCAATAGCAAAAAGGATATAATGGGTTAATATTTTCTTGTTGTATAGTTATTACTGAAATAAATTTTTATATATTCTTTAATAAAGGAAATAAAAGTGCTTCTAAAATGCACGGTAAGTTATGTTACGCGAGAAAATGTTTTTTTGAGAGGTTTATGAGAAAAAATATAAGGCAAGATAGACAAAGATGTATTATTAATACAACTTTCTATTGACGAACCTCTTGATAAGAGAGAAACGTTTTATTGTGCAGTCAATTTACACGTTTGCTTTTTTATAGGGGAATGAACTTTTCATGCAAAATAGAATGCTCAAAACAAAAGCATTTTTTTTGCACAATCATGCTATTTGAGATAGACATCTCTCAGTGGATGCTCCATTTCATACTGACATTCGTGGAATGGGGATTATGTAAAAACCCCCGTAAGTTTATAAAATCTTCCCAAAGTTTATAAACTGCACTATGCGCTACCATCTTTACATTTATGTAGGAACATCAAAGTTATACAATATATTGATTTGTAATGATAATTTTTTATTTCTCATATTGAATGAAAGCTGCAAATATCATAAGATTTTCTCATTTCAACTTCTTTGATAATGAATCAATCAAAACCATATTTTTTGCATGTTACAGGCGGAATTAGCGTCTGTAGATAAAAAAATAAAGCAAGGATTGCTTTTTATGAATCGTCTCAAGTGTCAAGAGCTATCACAAATTGAAGGTAGGTACAGTGGTTTAATGGTGCCGGCTTGCTTCTTCACAAGCGTAAATATGATAGTGCACAGTGGAGGGGGGGGCTGCTATTATTCACGGGCGTTGTTGCGAAATGGGCTTGGTTGCTTTAAGAGATGTTTTTTTAAGAAATCCCGTGAATGGCAATCCAAGTATATTCCGTTTGGGATATTTTGTTTTGCGTGAAGGGGCGTGAGCCAAAAAAGACACGTGATAAATAAAAGCATGATGCAATAGGTAATCTCCATTCTTTTAAAGACATTGCTTTAGATGTCTTTGAAAGTTGTAAAGCTGGATTAAAAGGAAATGGCAAGGATGAAAACAAGTTTCTACCCTTAAAACTTCATATTCTTCTCAAATTAGGTTGTCTCCCTGTTTTAGAGATTATACAAACAGAGATGCGCAATATCCTTGCTTCTATTCGGCATACACAAGCTCTAACAGCTGAGAAAGTACTAAAGTGTCTTAACCATTTATTTCAAACATACTGCTGCGTTAGGTTTGGATGTTGATTTATAGGCAACACCAAGAGCACATGCTCTTTTAGGAAAACAACGTCATAAAACACAAAACTTTCCAGCAATAGATTGGAGAGAAGTGCCGGTTTTTTATCAGACACTTTCGAAACAACAACCATAACACAACTAGCTTTACGTCTACTTATCCTTACAGGTGTTTGCACAAATTCTTTGCGTCATATTTATAAAGATCAAATTGACGATAATATATGGACAATTCGTAGCTCGAGAATATGAAAAGTTTACGTAATACTACAACAAAATTTCGTGTCCTTTTATCATCAGAAGCAATAAAAATGCTAGAACAAGCGTGTTTGCTATTTTGCAATATTTCTTTTTTCTGCAATCGGTTGTGGTTTTCTTACAGCAAATTGTATGGCTCAATATGTAATGTGTAAGAAAACCATTCTGATTAATTGAATATAAGAGGGCTTGAGATGAAGGAATGTTTGGGGCGCATTAAACAAGCGAAAGATGAATTATCATTATAAATTAAGAGATTATTTTTATAGTATAGATGATTAGCTTCAATTTAATAAACCAATTTCACGCATTTTCATTAAAATTGTGTGATTAATTTTACCTGTTACAGGAAGATCAAACATTTGTTGAAACTGTTTTAAGGCTTCTATCGTCTTTTGATCTTCTATTCCTGTGACAATAACCTCCTCATTCCCAAAAATATGTAAAGCTTTTTGCACTTGTATAATATCTTCAACAGAAGGCTCTAAAATAGCTTCTTTTAAGTGTGTCATATTTTTTGTATTTGTTGTTTCTATTTCGCTCTGCTTAATTAATATTGCAATTTCATCTGTTGCAGGATTAGATAGAACATTCTTTTGCATTCTCTGAGCAGTTTGTTGTTTCCATAAAGTGATGGCTCGGCGTGTTTTAGGTCCTTCCAATCCATCTAAAGGTCCATCATAAAGTCCTAATTTTGCTAGTTCTTTTTGCTTTTCCAGCATGCTTGCTGATTGAGGGGGTAAAGGTGAATTTGTGTGGTGATGACTTGGAGAATATACAGAAGTTACACGAGAGATTTCTTGTGATTTTGCTTCTTTTTCCGATAAAGTAGAGCTCTTCCCTATACTTTGAACGGAGGAAGATTTCATTTGAGTTAAAATATGTTGATGCGGTGTCATTTGCGAAAATAAAGCATTAAATGAAATAAATAAAAAACTAATGCTAAAAATAAGAGATCCAACAAAAAATAAAGTATTTTTTTGTGTATAGAAATAAAGAGTTTTTGCACTCCAAAAAATGAAATGAAAAATTATCAGAAGAAGTGTTATAACAATACTACTATAGTATTTACGGTGTTTTACAGTTTTTTTTCGGGATTTCTTTCGTTTTGTTGTCATTACTTTTATTTTCAGTTGCGTTTATTCTTTACAAAGAAACAAGTATAAATTATTTCTCACTTCCAGCCAGAGAGAAGTGCATTAGACATTGTTACTTTTTCCTTTCAAACTCCTAAAATGCGCAGCTCCATTATATCAATTTATAACTTGATAAATCAACAAGAGTTCTTGTCAACTTTTATTCATTTCATTTTTTACAAATCTTCAATATGTATAAAGAGAGCACCAAATAATTAACATTCAAGATCATTTTTGGCACATATGTTTGCCTATTATTAAAAATAAAATTGAAAATATTTGCCTATAACGCTAAAAAGATGACAATCATTATCTATTCTTTATAATTTACATATAGAGGGTTACTTATCGATAAACGGTTTGGTAAAAATAATTATCTCTTAATATTATTATATTTTGGTATACATTCCTTCTATTCAATAATTTTCATATGTATCAATTAAATTGATGTTTACAATGTTATAGAAAAAACTTGGCTTGAGATGTAATCATAAGAGATGCATATATTTTTTTATGTTTTTATCGACATGTTGATCATTTCCATGACGGTCCAGTAAAAATTTGATAGATAATATAAATATTTTATCGACACTAGAGTCAGAATAACAGAGTTTGACTCTTTATAGCCTTTTCAACTAAACTAAGATGGTGAACTATTATTTAAAATAAGTATGTACACAATATGGAAAAGAAATTGGACTTTGTGTTTAATTCTTATCTTATCGCTGCACGTTCTTGTGGAATAAAAGTTTACAAATGTGGGTTGTACATTTCCTAACCCTTATGCACCATCATGATTATATCTCTCATTTTTTATCATAGTCTGTTCATTAATATGATCAGCCTGTAAGTGTACAATTGGAATGTTAATTTTTTACTGAATAGACAATGTATCACATTTTATACAGCGGCATTGTGCCATATTTATAAAAAAGCCAATGATATAGATCCAATAAATGAATACGCAATTTTATAAAAAGCACATTTTATAAATTTTTTATAAAGAAACAGTGTATAAAATGCTTCTTTTATTGTATTTACCACTGTGGTACATTGATTGCCCATGATACATTTTTTAATCAAATTATCATTTTTTTTATTTTTTATTTTTGTCATTATTTCATTTTTTGTAGCAAATCCAAGCAGTAACCATTCTTCTAGCCCCCAAAATAATGAGACAACAACGAGCGATGCGATTATTGCTTTTAAAGAAGCTTTAAATGACTTAGGAGCATTTTGTGACCGTAATATAGAAGCCTGCAAAGTAGGAAAATCTTTTTTAAGTTCACTTGGCGAACGCGCATATTACGGAGCAAGAGCTGCTTATGAATATTTAGGAAACATATTAGGGGACAAAAATAATATCAGAGATTTCCCTTAATGTTTCTTACAAAATCAAAATACAAGAGTTCTTACAAAACCATACAATGTTATCTTGAAATAAGGATTTTTAACGTTCTTCGTGTTATTTATGTTAGGAAGAATAAATATTTATTTTTTATAAGTGTATTCAAGAATGATTATTCAAACGAAACAGGACTAAAATAATGGCGGAAACAATCGGTAATATCATAGAGAACTTTTCGCTTTTGGATAATTGGGAAGATCGTTATCGTTATGTCATTGAGCTTGGCCATGAATTGCAACCTTTTCCGGAAAGCGCTCGAAACGATGCTCATAAAGTTCCTGGTTGTGTTAGCCAAGTGTGGCTTTTATCTTCACGTAATAACTCAGAAGATCCAATATTGACGTTTCAAGGTGATTCCGATGCTCATATTGTGCGTGGACTCATTTATATACTTCTTGCTTTTTATTCAGGCAAAAAAGCTTCTGAAATTCGCAACTCTGATGCCCAAGAGCTCTTTGAAAAACTTGGTTTAAATGAAAATCTCACGCCACAACGATCAAATGGTCTAAAATCAATGATTAAACGGATTCGTAACGAAAGCTATATATAATCCCCTTGGTAGAAATTGCTATATATACAAAAGTTTCACACAAAACATATATAATAAAATCAACTTTATACGCGAAACCATTTTTTCGCAAAAATAAGATTATTTAGTTTTTTTCCGTTTGCTTTTGCGTCCAAGACCCATTTCTTTGGCCAACGCTGATCGTGTTTTTGCATAATTAGGCGCCACCATAGGATAAGAACTATCTAACTGCCATTTTTCACGATATTCCTCTGGCAACATTCCATAATGTGTCATGAGATGACGCTTTAGAGATTTAAATTTCTTTCCATCTTCAAGGCAAATGAGATAATCAGGAAATACTGAACGCTTTGGATTAACGGCAGGCCTTTGTTTTTCAACTTCGACTTCTGTTAACTCTAGATTCCCTGCCTTACGAAAAGCAGCATGGACATCAGCAATTAAACTTGGCACTTCAGTCGGTCGAATAGAATTATTACTCACGTAGGCAGCAACAATATCAGCAACCAATGTAATAACTAAATTGCTTTCAGTCTCTAAGACTGCACGATGTTCCATTCTTGTTTCCTTTAATTTAAAATTGAGTAATTCAAAATCGAGATATAGTGCATATACTCATGATATAAAGATCTCATGCACATGAGTTTCATATTGTACAAAAATCTTTTTTGTCAATTCAATTATTCTATAAAATTGCCAAAACACAAAAAAATCAAACAAATACCCCTTTTTTGTCATAATATACAATAAGAAAAACGAAATTATTACATAGTAAAATATATTTTTATCCTATAGCATATCATACAGAATATACAATACATCACAAATATAAAAAAATATAGGATAAAATTTATTTATTTTTTTTGAGAACGTAAAAATAAAATTATTAATTATAAAAATATAATATATAAATTAGTATCTTTTGTTTTGAATACTTATAATTTAGTAAGTTTCTTTTTAATAAATTTTAAATTTATTTTTATTATTTATATTTATTAAATTTAATAATAAAAAAAATACTATATTATAAATATAACATAATAGCATTATTTATAATATAAAACTATTCATTAAAACGACATAGAATATTTTTATTTTTTATACGGTAATGACAATAATTTAGATATATTTATTCCTTTCTATAAAATTATATGATTATACTGTTTCAAAAAAAATCAATTCTTTTCCTCATAGTTTAATTGTCTTACCAGGCACTTTCATTGTAAAAGTGGTATTGTCTCCTTAGAAAACAATAGCTGTGACATGTAATGAACAGAAAGGTATTAGTTTTAAAAATTATCATGGCGCTATTTTTGCAAGTGATTAGAACTTATAGATTTTTACACTTGCATCAATAATTGTGATTCTAACATATAAACGAAGCTGTTAACATATTTTAATATAGGATTGTGTATGACCCGCACTTTTGCAACTCCTCCCAAAGCGTCTAGAATCACTCATAAGGAAATATATCATGGTATTTTTCGTGATGATCCCTATCATTGGCTACGAGCGTCTAACTGGCAAGATGTTTTTAAAAATCCTAACTGTCTTGATCCAAATATTCGACATTATCTTGAAAAAGAAAATGCTTATCAATCGGCTCAAATGGCTGATACAAAACCATTACGAGATTTGCTTTTTACCGAAATGAAAAACAGGATCCAAGAGAATGATAGTTCTGTTCCTATAAAACATGGTCCTTTTGCTTACGGATTCTCTTATGTTACCGGAGGTCAACAACCACATTATTTTCGGACACCAAGGAATGGCGGAGAAAAAAACGTTTACCTTAATGGTGATGTCTTGGCAGAAGGCAAAGAATATTTCAAATTTGGTTCAGTTCAAGAATCTCCTGACCATACACATGTGGTATGGACCTATGATGACAAAGGATCAGAATTCTATACAGCTAAAATTCGTAATTTTGAGACATTGTCTGACTGTATGGACACAATTACTGATACATCTGGTCAAATTGTATGGGATGCTAGATCTGAAGGTTTTTTCTATACTAAGATGGATAAAAATCACCGACCTTCAGAGCTCTATTATCACCGATTAAACACTGATCAATCACAAGATAAGCTTATTTTTCACGAAGACAATCCAGGTTTTTTTTTAGATGTAAGCGGCTCTAAGCTTAATGATATTATTTATATTAATATCCATGATCATGAAACATCAGAGACCTGGTTGATTCCTGCTGAGGCACCTTTTACTACTCCCCAATGTGTACGGAAACGACAAAAAGGTATTGAATATTCACTTACAGAAGGTGATGATGTCTTTTATATTCTGACCAATCTAGATAATGCAAAAGATTTCAAAATTATGGTAGCGCCATATACATCTCCACAATCAGAAAATTGGTCTGAGTTTGTCCCACATCAGCTTGGGTGTCTAATATTATCCCATGATGCTTATCAAGATTTTCTTGTCTGGATCGAACATTTTGAGGGGCTTCCACGTATAAAAGTAATGGAACGTACTACTAAACAAGTTAATTCCATTGCTTTTACTGAAGAGGCTTATTCTTTAGGACTGCAAGGGGTTGCAGAATATAACAGTCCAACTATTCGTTTTTCTTATTCGTCTATGACAACTCCTGATCAAGTGTTTGATTATGAGATGAAAAGTCGTAAACGAATGCTTTTAAAAACGCAAATAATTCCCTCTGGGCATAATAAAGATGCATATGTAACACGACGTATTACAGCCATAGCAGACGATGGTGAGAAGATTCCTATTTCACTTTTTTATCACAAAAACACTCCTCTTGATGGTGGTGCGCCTTGTTTGCTTTACGGTTATGGTGCTTATGGGATCTCTATTCCTGCCAGTTTCAATAGTAATGTACTTTCTTTAGTAAATAGAGGTTTTATTTACGCTATTGCTCATATTCGCGGAGGAAAAGAAAAGGGAGTAGAATGGTATGAGAAAGGAAAACATCTCTTTAAGCACAATACATTTACAGATTTTATTGCTTGTGGGCGTTACCTTGTAAACAATAAATTCACTTCTCACGACCGGCTTATTGCTCATGGTGGTTCAGCAGGGGGGATGTTGATGGGAGCCATTGCCAATATAGCTCCACAGGATTTTGCTGGAATCGTAGCGAATGTGCCTTTTGTTGATGTCTTAGCGACAATGTTAGATGCTTCATTGCCACTTACACCTCCAGAATGGGCCGAATGGGGGAATCCTCTTGAATCAGAAGAAGATTATAAGCTTATTGCTTCCTATTCACCCTACGATAATGTCAAAGCTCAAAACTATCCCCCTATACTTGTAATGGCAGGATTAACAGATCCTCGTGTAACTTACTGGGAGCCTGCAAAATGGGTGGCAAAATTACGAGACTTAAAAACAGACGATAATGCAATTTTATTACGTATTAATATGGATTCAGGGCACGCTGGTGCAGCTGGACGTTTTTCAAAGCTAGAAGAAGTTGCCTATATTTATGCATATATTCTAAAGATAGCAGGAAAAGACTGTTGCTAATCCATAATATCTTTGTTTGAAAGTCCCTGATAATTTATTGGATTATAAGGACTTTCATACACTAAAAAATTATTTAGATAGCTTAAAATTCACATTCTTCATAAAGTTTCAAAACATAGTCCCAATTAATTAGATGATCTACAAAGGATTCGAGGTACTTCGGTCGAGCATTGCGATAATCAATGTAATAGGAATGTTCCCACACATCGACACCTAAAATAGGTCGAGCATTGTGAATTAAGGGATTTTCGCCATTAGGCGTTTTCATAATTTCAAGCTTGCCATTTTTAACAGCAACCCACGCCCATCCAGAACCAAATTGTGCGACGGCAGCAGCAATAAAGTCAGCGCGGAATTTGTCATAACCACCTAGATCAGCGTCAATAGCTTTTGCTAACTTTTCAGGAAGTTTTTGACCACCACCATCTTTTTTCATCCAAAGCCAAAAGTGGTTATGATTGTAATATTGTGCTACATTATTAAACAAACCAATATTTTTTCCAAAACTTTTTTTAACAATATCTTCAAGGCTTTCATTTTCTAAGCTTAACTCTTTCACAAAATTATTGGTGTTGGTAAGATAAGCAAGGTGATGCTTATCATGATGATATTCAAGCGTTTCGCGGGACATATAAGGCGAAAGGGCATCGTAATCATAAGGCAACGGGGGCAATTCAAAAGCCATTTAAAAATCTCCTCGATTCTAATTGTTAAGCTTATTTCATAAGCCTAATTTGCCATTTACTGAATTTAAAAGCAAATGTTGAATACCTATTTATATGAAATTAGTTTTAATGTCTTTCTTTTTGTAAAAGAAGCTTTTAGGAAATGTATGCTCATCAATCAAAAAGGGCATTGGTCTACGTAAAGATTGCTTCTGAAGATTTTTTACATCTATGAACGGGCAAAAATATCATTATCTTTTGAATAAAAAGTAAATGGAAATAGCTATTATTCTTTGTTTATGTATCTCTATTTTTTAAATGCCAGATAAAATGTTTTTAATTTTTGCAAAACTCTTCTAATCTATTGGTGTATCATAGTGTTTGCAACAGAATATTAAGTGTTATTTTTTAGAAGATATTTTTCAATGTGCTTGATTTCATTTTATGGCGTTACCCATGAATAATATAATGTAAAAACCATTGGACATTACCATCTTTACGCTTAATGAAAGAGCGCAGCAGCGCTATCATATACTTTACCGGTCGCTAATGTGGTGACAGCTTTTGTCTTAAGTTGAGCAAGATGAGATTTTAATATATCAAGAAAAGCAAATCATATGCTAATTTATTAGATACATGAGTAAACTACAAGATTTTCATTTCCTGTTCCTAGAAAATCAATACAAAGAGCAAAATAATTGGTGGATAAATGGTTTTTTACTTATGTTAAAAGCACAACTGTATATCAGTTTCTGCTACGAACTTATATTGATGCAATACCATACAAGATTTAGAAACTTTATGATAAAAAAGTAAGGTCTTTGATTTTCAGATATTGCGTCCAATCACAGGAATCGCTATAAGGTGCAAGAGTAGCTATAAAGCGTGTTTTTTTTGGGGTATAGCCAAGCGGTAAGGCACCGGTTTTTGGTACCGGCATTCCCTGGTTCGAATCCAGGTACCCCAGCCAATATTTAATAAAATCAATAGGTTACATAAAAGTTCGGGAGTTTTGATTCCGCTGATTCTTTTAACTTATTTTCCACCTATCCCTAACTTTTTTATAGCTTATACTCAATCGTTTTATCTAGATAACTGAATTTGCTAGCAGGGCGCTTGACTCTTATTTTTATTAATCGTATAGTTATGATATACGATAAGGGGCGGTAATGGCAATTGTGAGTTTCAAACATAAGGGCTTAAAATTATTTTATACAACAGGTTCCACAAAAGCTATTCGACCAGATCACGTAAAAAAATTACGCGTTATCTTGACAGCTTTAACAAGCGCTACGACGCCTGAAATGTTGAGAGCACCTGCTTTTAAAATGCATCCTCTTAAAGGTGAACTTACAGGATACTATTCTATATGGGTGAATGGAAATTGGCGTGTTACTTTTCGCTTTATAGGAACAGATGTGGAGCTTGTTGATTATCAAGATTACCATTGATGAAAGGAACGAAAACAAATGATGCATAACCCCGCACATCCGGGCGAAGTTCTAAAAGTAGCTTTCTTAGAAGAAATGGGGATAACAATACAAAAATTAGCTGATCATCTCCATATGACAAGAGCTTCTCTATCAAGAGTGATTAACGGACATGCCTCTATGAGTACCGAACTTGCAGTGAAATTAGAATTAGCTGGTTTTAGTAAAGCAAAATTTTGGCTGGATATGCAAACGAATTATAATTTATGGCAAACAATGCAACAGATACAACCACCTATTTCTCCTCTGGTTTCTGATGCACCTCAAACGCCGCATTAATTTCATGCATAATTTTGACGGGGCTTTGTTTATTTTCTTACTGTCAACCATGCCCCGAACTTTTTTGTAGCTTTTTGATCGCTTCTATTGCAAGTCGTTTTCTATCGGCTGTTTTGGTATAAAGGGATGCCATTTTATCTTCTGTCCAGCCAAAAAGTGCTTTCATTTGCGAAACTGTCGCACCAGCA
>NZ_JBHIME010000058.1:0-109902 GCF_042193875.1 Bartonella sp. OC68QHHN
CGAGAGTGTTTGCCGTCAATCTCACATCCCCCTCAGCAGACAACACATTCTCAACACTGATCTCTCCTGATACAGAGGTTAAGACACCTTACATTGGTGAGCAAACACAGCAGACATTCTCTCTCACATCTTCCTTAAGCCAATCAAGGGCTTTATTACGTTTTTTGGCACTTTGTGTTCCATCAATATAAGATAAAGCTGCAGTCAAAAGGGAGGTATCTTTATGGACCTTATGAAGATTTAATAATTCTTTCTGTATTTCTTTAAAATTGAATGTGTTACAGATGATCAGATCAAATTCGGGTAAATCATATTTCTTTTTCGCATATGCAATCACTTGGATCGAATGATAAGCCGAAAACACTACGGTCATTGCATGTGCTAAAACTTTATTTTCTTTTCTCAAAGCTTTTGAGCATCCGTTGGTAGCTGGTAGAGCGAGATCTGAAACATCGAGTTCGGCAGCATCATCTTGTGTTTTATGACACTTACCTACTTTCATATCAGAGTACATAGCAAAGGAACGCAAGAGCACTTGTGCAAGTGCGAGCACCCTCGCATTAGTATTCCAAAAGCCCGAAAGTACTGAGTTCAAAACAGCTTTTTTTGCTTTTAGTGCTTATCGCACCTGGACACAGCAAAAACTCTCCGAATTCTAAGGACACCCACGGAGTAGACTCATTTTTATGATCGAACTTTAGGGCTTTCAGACCCTACTGATCGCTGCGTAGACGACCCAAATCACCCTTTAAGTAATAAAGTAATTTCAGGAAATTGGCAATGATTTTGAAGATGAAATTGTGCTCAAAATCTCAAAGGACGCTTTCATGGTCACGGAGACAGAAACAGAAGAATGCTATGATGCTGTAGAAATAGGTCTTGATCTCACAGCACGGGATTTGCAAACAAAACTGAAAGAAAAAAAGCTTCCTTGGTTTTTATCGAAAGGATGTAAAGACGCCGCATACGTCTCTGACTTCATAAACAAGGAAAAAATAAACGACCCAATAACCTTTGCAATGAAGCTGAATGGCGAAACAAGATAAGTTGGCAATACGAAAATATGATCTTTAGCTTTAGAAGATAATATCATTTTTAAGTTAATACATTCAGCTAAAACGTAGTGATCTCATATACACAGGTACTCCACAGGGTATAGGAAAACTTTCTCAATTTGACAGAATAGAATTATATCTCGAAGATCAATTAATTTTAGAGCTAAAAGTAAAATGAATCATCAAATACTGACCTTTTTCATTGTTTCATTTTTTTAGTCATCTCACCGGGGCTGAATATGGCCCTTATCATTGATAATGCAAAGAGATTAGGAAGAAAGAACGCATTTGTAAACGTTTTAGAATTATGTACAGCAATATATGTGCATGGAGCATTTTCCATACTAAGTGTATCAGCGCTCATTCTCAACAACAAAACACTGTTTTTTAGTAAAACTCATAGGTGGCAGCACTTTATTATACCTGGGCTTTAAATCGATTAAATCTGGAATACACAGCTTAAATTCAAAAGAGAGAATATCAACAAATGGAAAGAGCACTGTCGGTAAAACAAAACTTTTCACCAGCTATATGGACGGTTTTTTAACACAAATACTAAATCCCAAGGTATCAATATTTTACATAGAGGACTTCCCGAAATTTTTGTCTTCTGGCAGTGGCATTAAAAAAGGCTTTGAACTTATCACAATACATTCTTTCGACATCTTTGCATGATTTACTTTAATAACCATTTTTATATCATTTGCCAGCTCCGCTTAAAAAAAAGCAGAGGATAAAAGGTGCGATTAATGTAGCAACAGGAATAGTTTTATCTTTTGATAACAAATTGCAAGGCTAATAGAGCAATCTTTTTCTGATTCTGTCTCTCACTATGAATAGCTCAACCTCTAGCAGAGCTTATACAATCCCCAGTTCTTTTTTCTTTGTGTAACTGAATTACGCTGCATTTCTTTATCATAGTCTCAAGGACTTTTGTGTAAACAATGTGAATTTCTCACAACGTTTTATAAAATGTTATCAATATCTAAACAAAATCCTTATTCATCACTTTAAAAGAAATAAGCTATGATATTCCCCTTTTCGTTTATGAAACAAAAATAACTTTTTGATTTATGATAGCATAATACAAACAAAAAGTGATTTTAAAAATCATTTTAATTTCTATCATTAAAAAGTTTTTCTTAAACTAAGATGAGAAGTCTCGAACGCTATTTGAGAAAAAATTAAACCTCTCACCATTATGAATAATAACAAATAATGCACTGATTATAAATAATAAATTTAAGAAAATTATAAAGACTTCTGACAACTTTCTGAAATAATTTTAAAAGCCCCCAAGTCTTTTAATGAACCATTTATTTGTTATTAATAACAATAAAAAGCTCTCTATTCAAATATCTGTTACGTTATTTAAGAGGAAAACATCCTCTTTTTTCAAAACCATATTGTTTTCTTTATCCACACAAAATCATAAAAAACGTTTTTTTCCTTTACACCTCATTTATATCATGCTTCGATACGGAATGATGCATTTTTTAGTGTAATTTAATCTCAAAATAATTAAAGGGAACCCCCAAAAAATGAACTGTAAACAAAATTTAAAAGATGGTCCTCAGATGAAACTACAACGTGGACTAGATAACCGTCACGTACAACTTATAGCCCTCGGTGGAGCTATTGGAACAGGACTCTTTATGGGATCAGGAAAAACAATTAGTGTAGCAGGCCCTTCCATCATACTCGTTTATGCTATTATCGGATGTGCCCTATACTTTGTAATGCGTGCTATGGGAGAATTATTGCTTTCTAATTCACAATACCGGTCCCTTATTGATTTTTCAACCGATATGCTAGGACCGGGAATCGCTTTCTTTGTGGGCTGGAGCTATTGGTTGAGCTGGGTTGTAACTGGAGCTGCAGATATTATTGCTATCATCACTTATATGCACTTTTGGTGGCCAATGCTTAATCCATGGATTGCCGTTTTTTCTTGCATTGGTTTCTTTTTAATTTTTAATCTCTTTGCTGTAAAACTGTTTGGTGAACTTGAATTTTGGTTTGGTCTTATCAAAGTCGTAGCAATTTTAGCATTAATTGTTGTTGGTTTTTATATGATCGCTACGGGCTTTACTTCTCCCAATGGTACTGTTGCTTCTCTCAATCACGTATGGAATGATGGAAATATCTTTCCAAGAGGAATGACAGGTTTTTTTGCTGGATTTCAAATTGCCATTTTTTCTTTTGTTGGTATAGAAATTGCAGGAACAACTGCAGCTGAAGTCAAAGAACCTAAAAAAGTTCTACCAAAAGCAATTAATGCAATACCAGTGCGTATTGTACTCTTTTACATCTTTTCTCTCGCCGTGATTATGTCAGTCACACCTTGGGATCAAATTGTTCCAGATAAAAGCCCCTTTGTTTCGATGTTTTGGCTTGCTGGTATTCCGATAGCTGCTGGTTTGGTAAACTTTGTCGTTCTCACCTCGGCGGCCTCTTCAGCAAATAGTGGTATTTTTTCTACCAGCCGTATGATATATGGGCTAGCAACACAAAAAGGTGCTCCTCCAATTTTAGGTAAGCTTTCCAAATACCATGTTCCAGCCAATGCTCTATTCTTTTCCTGCTTATGTATTTTAATAGGATATACAATTGCCTCACTCTCTCCAAGCCTCATAAGTGCTTTTACAATTGTGACGAGCATTTCAGCTATTGCATTTTTATTCGTATGGTCTGTAATTTTGGTTAGCTATATTGTATATCGTCGCAATCGCCCTCATTTGCATGCTGAATCCGTCTACAAAATGCCAGGAGGCGTTATCGTGTGCGGAGTAATTTTAGTTTTCTTTGCTTTCATGCTCTATTTGTTAACGTTAGAAGAAGATACCCTAACAGCTTTAAAATACGGTATATTCTGGTTTATTTTCTTAGGGATAACCTATTTTACATTTGTAAAGAAAAAAATTACTCAAGGTAACAAATAAAGTCTATACATAAAAACATCTCAAAAAAGGGTAATTTTAGTTACCCTTTTCTACTTAACCTCCTCCCCACACCTCAAAAAACGAGGATTCCTACAAACGTCGGTTTGTAAACAATCCGGCATGTTAAGAGGAAATACTTATGAGCACTTATATGGTTCACCTATATAAGGCTCTAGGGGCTAGCCCTGCCCTGAACACTCACCACACATTCTAAAAATACTTAATGTGTAAAATTTTATATGCTTTATATCACTACTCTAAACAACAGCATTTTACTGCATCATAGGATAAGAAACAAGCTATTCTGTAAAGAACTCTCTATAAACTTCACTGACATTGTTTACTCATAAAACATGAGATTTTATCTAAAACGCCCCCCCAAAATTTATATTCAATTTTTTATCAAAATTAAAAATACAGCTCTAAACAGAATATATCTTAATAGATATCTACAATAAAAAAAGATTCTATAAAATATTTTTCTATTTGTAATAAATTTTAAATATAAATATTAATATGATAATTTATTATATTATAAATAAAATATGAAAAATTAAAATATAATATAATTTATGTTTTATTTATTATGTACAAAATAATTATTCCATTAATTTATAATGTTTTTTCTTTACTCACATATAGTCATAGAAAAAAATTCCTTTACTCCTTAACCATAGCGTGTTTTGATAGCAGGGATTACCTTTTTTAGGATAATTTTTATTTAAAAATAACTGAGGGGAACTTCCCAAAAATGAACAAACAAAATTTAGAAAAAAAACCTAAGAAGAAATTGCAACGTGGACTACATAACCGACACATACAACTTATAGCCCTTGGTGGAGCAATTGGAACAGGTCTCTTCATGGGATCAGGAAAAACAATCAGTGTAGCAGGACCCTCAATTCTACTCGTTTATGCAATTATTGGTTGTGCTTTATACTTTGTCATGCGTGCTATGGGAGAGCTATTGCTTTCTAATACACAATACCGATCTTTTATTGACTTCTCAACCGATCTTCTAGGTCCGTGTGCCGGATTCTTTATCGGCTGGACATATTGGTTGTGTTGGATTGTCACTGGAACTGCTGAAATTATTGCTATTGTCACTTATACACATTTTTGGTGGACTGAACTCAATCCGTGGATTCCTGTTATAATTGGTCTTATGTCCTTTTTAATTCTTAACCTCGTCGCCGTAAAACTATTTGGCGAACTTGAGTTTTGGTTTGGTTTTATCAAAATCGTAGCAATTCTAGTCTTAATTGTTGTAGGATTTTATATGATCTTTACCGGTTTTATCTCTCCAAACGGTACGGTTGCTTCTCTTAGCCATATATGGAACGATGGAAATATTTTTCCGCGAGGAATTACAGGCTTTTTTGCTGGATTTCAAATTGTTATTTTTGCTTTTGTTGGCATTGAACTCGCTGGAACAGCTGCTGCTGAAGTAAAAGAGCCTCAAAAAGCTTTACCACAGGCTGTTAATTCAATACCAATCCGCATTGTATTCTTTTATATATTCTCTCTTCTTGTGATTATGTCTGTGACGCCGTGGGATCAAATCAGTCCAGAAAAAAGCCCATTTGTAACAATGTATGCACTTATTGGTATTCCAACTGCTGCAGGTTTGATGAACTTTGTTGTCCTCACAGCTGCCGCATCTTCAGCAAATAGTGGAATTTTTTCTACCAGCCGTATGATATATGGGCTAGCAACACAAAAAGGCGCTCCTAAATTTTTAGGAAAACTTTCTCGTAACCACGTTCCAGCCAACGCATTATTCTTTTCATGTTTATGCATCTTATTTGGTTATGCAGTTGTATCGTTATCTCAGACCCTCATAGCTGCTTTTACAATTGTTACGACGATTGCCGCAACTTTGTTTATATTTGTATGGTCTATCATTTTGATCAGCTATATCGTCTATCGTCGCAATCGTCCTCTCCAGCATACTGTCTCTCCTTATAAAATGCCAGGAGGTGTTGTTATGTGTTGGACGCTTCTTGTTTTCTTTGCATTCATTATTTATTTATTGTCATTAGAAGCTGATACTGCCATAGCTTTAAAATACATTCCAGCGTGGTTCATATTTTTAGGAATTGTATACTTTCTTTTTGGGAAAAAGAATTATGCAAAAAATTAAAAAATAAAGCTTATGTTGCAAAAAAAAAACATAAAAAGGGTAACTAAAGTTACCCTTTTTGATATTATCTATAAAATTATAAAAGCTATTAACAAAATATCTCTGTGGAAACTTCAATTACGCTCTTTATCAACCAAAGCGTTAGATTTTATCCAAGGCATCATAGAACGAAGTTTTTTACCAACTTCTTCAATAGGATGATTATCATTTAAACGCCGCATACTTTTAAAATGAGCAGCACCAGCTTTATATTCTTGAATCCAATTTGACGTAAATTTACCTGTTTGGATATCTTTCAATATACGTTTCATTTCCGCTCTGGTTTCATCCGTAATCACGCGTGGACCAGAGATATATTCGCCCCATTCAGCTGTATTAGAAATCGAATAATTCATATTTGCAATGCCCCCTTCATACATGAGATCAACAATCAGTTTAACTTCATGTAAACACTCAAAATAAGCCATTTCCGGTGCATAACCTGCTTGTGTTAATGTTTCATAACCTGCTCGAATCAGTTCAACAAGACCTCCACAGAGAACCGCTTGTTCACCAAAAAGATCAGTTTCGCACTCCTCTTTAAATGTTGTTTCAATCACCCCAGCACGTCCACCACCAAGTCCACATGCATAAGATAATGCTACATTATGTGCATGCCCTGAAGCATCCTGCGCCACCGCTATTAAGCAAGGAACACCACAACCCCGTTGATATTCATGACGAACTGTATGCCCTGGACCTTTAGGAGCAATCATCACAATATCAACGTGTTTTTTAGGTTCAATTAAGCCAAAATGAATGCTCAAACCATGCGCAAAAGCAATCGCTGCCCCATCACGTAAATGATCATGAATATGTTCCTTATAAATATCAGCTTGCAATTCATCTGGTGTTGCCATCATGATGAGATCTGCCCATTTTGCTGCTTCAGCAACACTCACCACTTCAAAACCATCGGCCATAGCCTTTTTAACTGTTTCCGACCCTGAACGCAAAGCTATTTGCACATTTTTAGCACCGGAATCTTTCAAATTTAAAGCATGCGCACGCCCTTGAGAACCATAACCAACAATGGCTACTTTTTTTCCTTTAATGAGATTAACATCCGCATCACTATCATAATAAACACGCATAAAAACTTCCTTCTTTTTCTATTTAAACTGGATTTCAGATTATTTTTATCAAATAAGAAACATTATCTTCAGTGCATCACACACTTATAAAGACAAAAAACACCGCCTATAAGAACACAGCAATTGAATAATTTTTAAAGTTTACATATTGCATAGAAAAAACTGTAGTCCCCAGACATTCCCAAGACATATACGGATCCCCAAATAAACTTCAACTGCGATTCTACAAAAAAAATAATTACACAAAACAAGATTTCTAGAGAAAATATATTGGCTAATACTCTACTCTTCTATCGTGTAACAAAACACTATATTCTAAAAATTAAGATACAATATACACTCTTTAACATGAACCAAATCAATACGGATAGCAAGAAAAATTACAAAATAACAAGTATTGTTTTAATACAAAATTCAAAAGCATATACAACAACATCTTTAGAATAATAGAGAGGACGTTTTTACTTTTTACGTTCTTTAATATCCACGCTTCTCACGCGAAAAAGAACACCCCCTACTGCTATTATGTTATTCATTTATGGCTCCCCTTATAAAAAACTTTTAATACGCTCGAGCCCTTTTCAAGTATCCCCTATAATACTCTAAGATTTATTGCACCCACTCTCTTTACTTTCATAAAGCTACAAGTTGATATCATCATTCTATTTGACAGCTCTTATTGCATTAAGCCTATTCATAAAAAGCATTTTCTGATTTTAAATCTGTTCATGATGAAATCATCAAAACCCTTATATACCAAAAGCAGCATTGCACATAGATAACAATATGTCTTATAAATTATCTCATTGCAAATGCTGTCACAACATTAAACTAGAAAATAAATGATGATAGCAATAGATTTCATATCATCCATAAAAATTTTACGTTATACTATTTACAGATAACCCGTAAAACGAGCTCAAACATCAAAATAATTTCTGTATTGATCAATTAAAATCCTACGCACTCCTTTATAAGGAAAATACTTTCAAAACCCTATTTCCTCTCCCATCAAAAAAATTATGGTAAGAAGATTTTAAAACTTCCTCATAATGGATGGTACACATAAAGAACATCGCATACACTCAAAAACAAAAGATAGAAAGAAACCAATAAACAGAGGAACAATAGGATATTTATAATACATGCTAACAGTGCTATTTATCTAAACATATATTATTTTTTTAGATAAAGTGACAAAGCTTTATAAAAATTTTTCTTTCAATTTTAGAAGAGAGAAAAAGATTAGGATAATAACCGGATAAAACGCTGAACAGTATCATGCATTCCATACTCTAATGCATCAGCAATAAGCCCATGGCCAATAGAAACTTCATCAAGCCAAGGAATGTTTTTGACAAGAGCAGGAAGATTCATAAGTGTCAGATCATGCCCTGCATTCATACCTAACTGCAACTCTTTTGCTCTTCTTGCTGCTAAAACAAGTTTATTAAGCTCTTGAACTTGTTTTATTTTGTCCTGAAATGCATCACCGTAAGGCCCAGTATAAAATTCCACACGATCAGCCCCTATTGCTTTAGCAATATCAAGACCATCGATAGTAGGATTAGCAAAAAGTGATACACGAATCTTTCTTTTTTTCAAATGCTGAATAATAGGTGTTAAAAATTCTGCATCATGAGCAAAATTCCAACCATGATCAGACGTTGACTGTTCTGGATCATCAGGAACAAGGGTAATCTGATCCGCGTAGTTTTCAGCTATATCCAAAAATTGATCACTGGGATAACCTTCAATATTAAACTCAGCTGTAGGAAAAGTGTTCTTGATTAAACAGTATATATCTGGCAAATCCGCAAAACGAATATGCCTTTCATCGGGACGTGGATGAACCGTCAAACCTGCTGCTCCAGCAGCAAGCGCTATATGCCCAATATTCGTGATACTTGGCCACGGAAGATTACGTCGATTACGCAAAACAGCAACAGCATTAAGATTAACCGAAAGTTTTACCGCCATGCCCATTTCCATTTTTCTATATTGTGTAACAAGATAGAAAAAAGCATTTTCCATCTGAAACTTAGATGATACACATATTTTTTCTATCGAACAATCATTAAACGTTCTGCTGCGCGCGTAATTCCCGTATAAAGCCAGCGCGCATACATATCACGAAATGCAAAACTTTCATCAAACAAAATGACGTTATTCCATTGAGAACCTTGCGCTTTATGAACCGTTAATGCATACCCATAATCAAAATCATCATATCGCTTTTTTAATTGCCATGAAATTTCTTGATCAGGGTTTTCAAATGCTGCTTTTAACAGTTTAATCTTTACTACCCCACGCTCACCTTCTTCTGGTTTCACAAGAAGATTAATACTTGGCTTAACTGTTTCCTTCTGTGAAGTCATCACCTTCCATAAAGAGCCATTCAACAAACCTTTAGTAGGATCATTTCGCAAACACACCAGCTTATCTCCTGCTTGCGGATAATCTGCTGTAAATCCTTTTAACACACGCAAACGCTGATTATAAAGGTAGCGCGTACGATTAACCCCTACCAATACCTGATCAGCATCCAAAACCAATTGTTGATTGACCTCTTTACGTGTAACAACACAGGCTTCTCCATAATCACCATAAGCAATATCGCGTCCTTCACGCACATCCATAGCAAGACGTATAATCGGATTATCCCGCGCTTGCCGATGAATTTCTGAAAGAAGAAAATCTGGTTCTCCATTGGAAAAAAAACCTCCACCTGATATAGGAGGCAATTGACCTGGATCACCCAGAACAAGAATTGGCGTCCGAAAGCTCATTAAATCACACGCCAATTTTTCATCCACCATCGAGCACTCATCAACAATAATGAGTTTAGCTTGCGCAGCAGCGCTCCTTCGATTTAATGTAAATGTTGGAGCAATAGACTTTTTTCCTGTTATTTCATCGGAAACTTCTTCTTCTCCACGTGGACAATAAATCAGCGAATGAATAGTACAAGCATTGCTTGCACCTTTAGAACGTAAAACCTGCGCTGCCTTCCCTGTAAAAGCAGCAAACTGAACAGAACCATCAACTGTCTCTGCAAAATAGCGCGCAAGCGTCGTCTTACCCGTCCCCGCATAGCCAAAAAGGCGAAAAAGAGGAGAACGCCCTTCCTTCAACCACGCGGCAACAGCCTTCAATGCATTATCCTGTTCCGGCGAAAACTGCATCGCTTATCAAAATAAGATTCGCATAAAAAACACAACTAAAAAAACTTTCGTTAAGAATTTTGATACATGAACTACTTTCATAACGCACTTACTAACCCTTGTATTAAAAACTTTTATACAAAATATTTCAATAATCTAATTTTTGACTTCATGGAAAATTTGTATCACCCCTCTTGAGTAAATCTCTTGCAGATTATGTAACATTTTGATTTTTAATCATAATTAACTATTTCACATGTTAAATAAGAGATCTGAATATCGTAAGTTTCTCTCATTTCAAACCTATTCCATGTTAAATTAATCAAAATCCTTTGCTTGCACGTCAAAAATGAGGCTTGCTTGCTGTTTCATAAGTGTAAAGATGGTAGTAGACAATATTTATAACTTATGTTTATAATTTACGAGGCTCTACCGTTATTACTCATAGTCACCATCGCAAAATGAACTTAGGTATATTAAGAGATGTGTCTTTAAAACAGGCACGTAAGTTGGCAACCCAATAGCGTTTTGTTTTGCGTGAAGAACCGTATCTGATTAAGGTAAAATATCCTATTTTATAGCACAAAACAAACTGCCAGATTAATATAGGTGTTTCTATTGCATCATAATTAGCGTTTAAAAAGTAACTAAAAATAAAATGTTAATCAAGTGAATCAATAAAAATGATTCCCACAAAAATTATTTTTGCATATTAAAGAGTATAATTCCACACGCTATACATGCTTTATAGGACAATCACCTCACTTGCACATGAAAATAAAGCACAGCCACCATGATGAAAAATAAATCAAACACATTAAAAACGAGAGGGAAGCTTTTTTAGTAGAAACAACAAAAGGAATAAAAGATCTTAAAAAAATCTGTTTACCCTAAAAAGAGTCTATAACCTCCTCCCCTCGAGTCCTTTCAACAATCGGAGTTTTAAAAATAGCTCTCCAGCTAGACAAATTATAAATTTTTTTCAAAATACAGATTAATAAAACTTTGCTTTCGAAAATGTAAAATGGACATACTCAAGCCTCGCATTCCTCATCTTATTAAACAAGCTTCTTATATAATAAGTCCTCTATTATGCATCTTAATCATAAAACACAGCCTAGAGGTATAGAAACTATCAAATACAAGGTTTATCTTATAATTAAAGAAGTTAATTGCCAAATGACAAGCCACCCTTCTAGAACAGAACAACTTATCGAAAATACATTTTATAGCAACCAGTATTTTAACAACGTTCATTGCATAAACTCTCGAAAGAGACAAAAAACAGAACACTCCTTCCCTTTATGAAAAGATGCAATTCCACAAGAATTGTAGCAATCAGAAAGAAACATGACATAGCTCAACATGAAACGGAGTAAAAAATATAAGCAAACACTCAAAACTTTTCTGAAAACTTTCAATCATTTTTTTAATGAACAATTACACAGGGATTTTTTTAAAAAAATCTAATTTCATGAATAAAAAGATCAGTTCTCAAACATAATGGCGATTTTCTCATTAAAACAGAAAAAATAAATTTTAAATCAATATCTATTTTCTAACCTAAGCTAAAGAATAACAATGCTTAAAAATTTTTCTAATGGATATACAATGTTAATATAAAAATAAAAGTGACAAAACCCTCTCAAAAATAAGCTTTTCCCATTTTATAAATATGTAACGAGACAGAAAAAATAAACATATACCTAAAAAATGCGCAACAATCTGCAACAAACTCAGCTGTAACCTCATAAAGCAAAGCACTATTGGACTGCACAGATCACAATATGCTATCACAAGTACAAATTCTAACTTCCTTCCTGCCCTAACAGACAAAGATTCCTAACCCCACCTATCCGGCAACAATCCGACTTCCCTTAAACAGCTTATACTTTCTAACCATTTTATGCGCTTCAATTCATAGATAACATGTTTATTTATACAATAAATCAATATGTTATCTTAAATCAATAAAAATCGTTTCTTTACACATCGCAAGCAAAATTGATGTGAAATAAAAATAATCAAAGAAAGGAATAAGAATGTCTTTTATCAACCATACGCAAAACTATAACAACATTGAGATAGCAAACAGTATGATGGTATAGGCTTACTCCTTCATAAACTCTGCGGACAAACATTAACTAAGAATATTCACCACACAGTCTTTTAAAAAATGATATGTATAAAGTTTTATATGCCTTATACTCCTATAAACATTGGATTTTTACTGCACAACGAAATAAAAATAGTCTCTAAAAACGATAAAAATATCTCTCAAAATGAGGGATAGAAGGAAGAATTGAAAAGAATCAACAACCATAAAATCCCTTCACTATTTGGTTAACATATTAATTTTATACAAGAATCTTTCCCTCAGAAGAAACAGCATTTGCAACAGCTTCCTCGCTTGCCTCATCGGGTAATAACATCTCATTATGGGCGCATCCCGATGGAATCATGGGAAAACAATTTTCTAAATGATAAACACGACAATCGAAAAGAACAGGCTTATCACAGTCAATCATTTGCTGAATTTTATCATCAAGTTCATCTGGTTTTGAACAATGAATCCCTACAGCTCCATAAGCTTGTGCCAATTTCACAAAGTCAGGCATAGATTCCGTATAAGAATGAGAAAGACGATTACCATGCAGCAATTGCTGCCACTGACGAACCATCCCCATATACTGATTATTTAAAATAAAAATTTTCACTGGTGTGTCATGCTGAATTGCTGTTGCAAGCTCTTGAATATTCATTTGAATGGAGGCATCACCAGAAATACACACAACAAGCGCATCAGGATGTGCTATTTGAACACCGATAGCTGCAGGAAGACCATACCCCATAGTTCCCAACCCACCAGAAGTCATCCAATGTTTTGGTTCATCAAAATGATAATACTGCGCTGCCCACATCTGATGCTGTCCAACATCCGTTGTAATATAAGCGTTTGCATCTTTGGTAAGAGCATATAGCCGTTCAAGAGCATATTGTGGCATGATAACATCTTTTTTTTTCATATATGCCAATGAATTACGAGCCTTCCAGCGATTAATTTGCATCCACCACGTTTTACGACTTTCTTTATCAAACTTTGATTTATGCCTATGTAAATGTTGCATTATATCTGCCAAAATATGAGCCACATCGCCAATAAGTGGAACTTCTGCTTTTACAATTTTATTAATGGAAGAAGGATCAATATCAATATGAATAATACGCGCATGAGGTGCAAATGCATCAAGGCGCCCTGTGATACGATCATCAAATCGTGCTCCAACAGCTAACATGACATCACAATCATGCATGGCCATATTAGCCTCATAGGTTCCATGCATTCCCAGCATTCCCAGCCAATTTTTGCCAGAAGCAGGATAAGCACCAAGTCCCATTAATGTTGAAGTAATCGGAAAATCTCCCAATTGAACCAAATTACGCAAGAATTGTATAGCTTCCATCCCCGATGAAATAACACCGCCACCAGAATAAATAATAGGGCGTTTTGCCTCAACTAAAAGAGAAACAGCAATTTCAATAGCCTCACTATTATTCTCTTTCAACGGTAGAGAAAAATGCAAAGATTCCTGAATTTGAGGTGCTCTATAAAATCCTGAAGCAAATTGAACATCCTTAGGAATATCAATCAAAACCGGTCCAGGACGACCTGATTGAGCAAGAGAAAAAGCTTCATGAATAATAGCCGCAAGATCATTAACGTTTTTAACCAACCAATTACGCTTCGTACAGGGCTTTGTAATTCCAACCGTATCAGCTTCTTGAAAGCCATTTGTTCCAATGATCGTTGTCGCTACCTGACCAGAAAAACAAACAAGAGGTATAGAATCCATGAGAGCATCTTGCAAAGGTGTAACAGCATTCGTTGCGCCTGGACCAGAAGTTACAAGCATAACACCTACTTTTCCAGTACTGCGTGCATAACCTTCAGCAGCATGCCCTGCAGCTTGTTCATGACGCACCAAAATATGCTGGAATGTATCTTGGTGATAGAGAACATCAAAAATAGGCAGAACAGCCCCACCAGGATAACCAAAAATATGTTTAACCCCTTGATCTATAAGAGCCTGAACCACTATTTCAGCCCCCGACATTATTTTTCCGTCTGCACTCTCTTGCTTTCTTGGATCATTTCTCATTTTTCCCACTCACCTACTTGATAGGACAATAAAAAAGCTCCTAACGGAGCCCATAAAAAAAGACCCTAAAGGAGCCCATTACACAACACACACTGTATGATCACCCCCATTATTCCAACGTATAAAATATATAAAAATTTCCTTGTAGAAAGGTTTCTAATTCCATTGATACCATTCGTCAATAAAAAATTATATTTTCTAAAAAAATCTTTTTCACGAATTATCTTTTATCTTTCGATAAGTTTCTTTGCAAAGCTCTAGCTCTTTTATCAAAAAGTAAGCATCCATTCTTCATCAAATTGATTACGAAACCATGTCATTTGTCTTTTTGCATATCTCCTCGTTTGTATTTTCACCGCTTCTAGAGCATTCTCAAAGCTTCTATATCCATCCAAATAAGCCATAAATTCAGGTATACCAATAGCCTTCATTGCTGGTAATGAAGGGGAAAGCATAAGATTCTTCATGATCATCACCTCTTCTAAAGCTCCTCTTTCAATCATAGAATCCAAGCGTTTATGAATACGTTCATAAAGCAGAGGACGTGGTGGCATGAGAAGAATTTTTTCGGTGAAATTCGGCGCAATGAGAGGTGTTGTTTTTTGTTTCTGCCACCAACTGAGCGTCTGACCGGTTGCATCATAAACTTCCAAAGCACGGACAATACGCTGTCTATCGTGCGAAGAAATTTTTTCAGCAACAACAGCATCAATCTGCAACAACTGGCGATAAAGGCTTTCAGGTCCCTCTTTATCAAGCAGCAAACGCCACTTCTGCCGCACAACATCTGGAACATGAGGGATTTCCGAAATCCCCTCTAAAAGAGCACGAAAATAAAGTCCTGTTCCACCAACAAAAATAACTGATCTTAAAGAAAAAGTAGCCAATAGCTTCTCGACATCACACAACCATTGCCCTACTGAATAATTCAAAGTAGGACTCACATGACCATAAAGATAATGTGGAACAATCGCGGTATCAGCCTCCCTCGGCCGTGCCGTTAAAATATTTAAAACATCATAAACCTGCATTGAATCAGTGTTAATAATAAGAGCATTTTTTTCTTGAGCCATTTGCAAGGCAAGTTCTGACTTCCCACTTGCCGTTGGTCCCGCTATTAATGTAACTGTTCTCTGTGTCATGAATAGCAATTTCTCCCAATCAGTAACTTATTGCAACATGCATGACATCCCCCAAAGCCCCTTATGAACTTATAAAAAAAGAAAAAATGAACTTAATAATAACATCAAGGGAATTTCCAAGCATTTTTTGCTATCATAATTCAATAATAAACTACAGCCATAATCATTCTGTCCGTTAGTCCATTAAAAACAAACATAAGGAGAACTTTTTTCAAACTAAAGTGAAAAAAATGTTCTCTATAGCACAAAAAATACAATCACAAAGTGCTAAAAGTCTCACTAAATAAAACATTATTTATAATAATAATTGCACCCTTTATTTATAATAGTTGAGCGTTATGCAACCTAAATAAGAGCTCCCAATATCGTAAAATTTTCTCATTTTTATCCTTCTCATAAAGCGCCATATCAATACCATTCACTTGTGCATCACAAGCAGAGATAGAAATTTGACTTAAACACAAGACATAGATCTCTTATGCAGCATTTCAAAGCCTAGGCTTTTGCAATATTGGAAACTAGCAAATCTATGATGGTACCAACTTGTACTTTTATTTAACGCAAAAACAGAGCTGTCCAATGGATTTTATGTTACACAATCCATGATCTCCGTCGTGAAATGAGCTTGAAAAATATTGCACATCACATAGCTAAACTATAAAATACTCCATATACTAAGGCTAATAAAAAACAAAAAATTAATTTTTCAAGGATCAACCCATTAGGGTATCAATCCATTAGGAGCGTTACGAACCGTAACTCTCCATCTGGACGCGCTACAATGAATAGAGCATTTTTGCGTCCAGCTTCACGTAATTTATGAATACGTTTTTTAGCCTCATCGATTGTTGTGATAGCACTCTGATTGATATCAATAATGACTTCACCAACGCGAATACGCTTTTTATCCGCTGCACTATTTTGTGCAACAGATGTTACCACTAATCCTTGAAGTTTATCTGAAATTGAATAACGATGACGCAAATCCTCTGTCAATTCAGATAGCGTCATTCCCATAAATTGCATTGTCACGCTTTTCGACAGATCATTGTTTTTTTTATCATCAACTTCTTCTTCTATATCTTCATTTGCATCTGTTTCAATCAAACGTCCAAGCTTAACTTTTACTGTTTTTTCTTGCCCATTCCGTAAAACAGTAACATCCACCACTTTTCCTTCTGAACTTTCTGCAACTAAACGCGGCAAATCACGTGCATGCTTAATTTTGGAATTACCAAAGGAAAGAATAACATCTCCAATTTGTAACTGGCTATTATCTACGTTATTTTCTTCCGTCTGTTCTATTTTACCAGCCACCAATGCTCCTACAGCATTGTCCAATTTTAAACTTTTTGCAATATCCTCTGTTACCGGCTGAATACGAATAGCCAACCAACCACGCCTTATTTCTCCAAAATCACGCAATTGATTAATAACAGAAAGGGCCATATCCGATGGAATAGCAAACCCAATACCAATAGATCCCCCAGAAGGTGAAACAATTGCTGTATTAATGCCAATGACTTCACCATTTCTATCAAATAACGGACCACCAGAATTGCCCCGATTAATTGCTGCATCTGTTTGAATAAAATTATCATAGGGACCAGCATTAAGATCACGGTTACGTGCAGAAATAATACCAACCGTCACACTTCCACCAAAACCATAAGGATTACCAATAGCCATAACCCAGTCACCAATACGTGCTTTTTCTGAATCACCAAAACGCACAGCTTTTAATTTTTTACGTCCTACATCCACTTGAAGCAACGCTAAATCAGTTTTGCTATCCTTGCCAAGGAGCTTTGCCTTAAGTTTTGTACCATCCGTAAAATTAACCTCAATATCATCAGCATCAACAATAACATGATAATTTGTAACAATAATCCCTTTTTGCGCATCAATCACAAAACCAGACCCCAAAGAACGCACCTTTTGAAATTGACTATTTTTTTGACCATCTTTAGGTGTAAAAAAATCATTAAAATATTCCTCCAGCAATGAATCCTTGGGAATAACAGGCACCGAAGTATTTTCATCCTGTTCTGTTCCTTCAACAGTCTGTGCCGTAGAAATATTCACAACCGTCTCCAAAAGCTCAGAAGCTAAATCAGGAACAGAAAGCAATGTCTTGTTTGTCTCTGCGCCCCAAGACAAATTCACTGATCCTGATAAAAACAAAATCACACACAAAACAACTCTTGTGATAAAAGACTTCAAAAACGTATTTCTACTCACGATACTTCTATCCATGACATGCCTTTAACCAAAGCTGCAAAGAACTTACTCAATTTATTATGCACAATCAGTATGGCTTAACACTCTCTTACATTCATCATAAAAAAAGCAGCTATAGAGCATACTTCTCATATGAAATAGTATACATCTATTCTCCACCAAACTTTGAATCAGTTTTGCTCAAACTAGGACTCATTGTTGATGAAAGCTTTTTCTTTACCTGCAAAGGATTTTGAAAATAAAAAAAGAAATCCTCATTTGGTGAAATGACCATCGGAACTCTTTCTAAATTCTTATACTGTTCCATCGCTAACCAAAAATCGTAAAAAGATGGATTAACTTCCCGCGCATTTAATAAAATGCGAATACTTTCGGCTTGTCCTTCACCGCGAGTAATTTCAGCATCACGCTTTGCGGCTGCCACAATTTCTTCATATTCACGATTTGCTTCTGCCACAATACGATCTCGTTCTTGTTGACCACGAGCCCGGATATTTTCTGCAGCGGCCTCCCGTTCAGCAGCCATTTGTCGATAAACATCTTCTGAAACAGCATCCGTTAAATCGGTTTTTCGAATGCGCACATCAACAATCGTAATACCCAGCGAACCTGCATCTATAGAAAATTGCCGTTGCACCTCGGCCATCATTGCGCCTCGTTCATCCGATAAGGCTGCTTTAAATTCTCGCTTACCATAAACAGCACGTAAAGCGTCAATAAACCGTGGTGCAAGGTTTTCACGTGCCGCAATTTGTGGACGCCCTGAAGCAATCCGCTGTAAAAACAATTTAGGATCCGTAATACGATAAATAAAGAACGCATCCACTTCATAATAAGCACCCCCACGAACTTGTACCGATTGCGTAGGAACATCATAACGCAACAAACGATTATCCACCACAATCATTTTATCCACAAAGGGCATTTTCGAATAAATTCCAGGATTAGACTCGACCTTAACAATTTGACCAAAACGCTTAATTGCCACTTGTTGACGAGGATAGACAATAAAAAGTGACATCCACAAAATGATCAAAAGAAACATTATAATACTAAACATAAACAAAAAACGAGACTGCTGCATTATTAGCGTCCTCCAGAAATATGAGCATCCAAGAGCGATGCCGAACGTGCCGATTTTGCTTTTTCTGATAAATTGTTACGCAGCAATTCGTTCAAAGGAAGATAAGGTACCGCGGGAGAATTAATTTGATCAAGAACCAATTTATTTGGTGAAGAGAAAATACGCCCCATCGTCTCCATATAAAGACGATATCGCGCAGCCTCTGGTGAGATTGCCGCCTCACGGGCTATGGCCTGAAAACGTTCAGCACGCCCGCGTGCCTCTTCAACCATTTGTGCTTTTTCACCTTTTGCGATTTCCCGTGTACGTGAAGCTTCACCATTTGCTAAACCAATCTTCGTAAAACGCACACGATTTCCTTCTTCAATCATACGTCCACGTTCCTGCTCTGCCTGCTGAACAGAATTAAACGCAGCAGCAACCTTAGTAGGAGGAGCAGCTTCACTGATCGATACACGGCTTATTTCGACACCGAGTTGATATTTATCGACAGTCAACTGGGTAATCTTTCGCACATCATTAGCAACTTCCTCTTTTTTATCGCGTAAAACATCATCAACAGGTCTGGATCCAATGACCTCACGCATTGCACTTTCAGCAACCTGACGAACTGTCCCTTCTTGATCATTCACATTGAATAAAAATTGTCCTGGATGTGAAATGCGATAGTAAACAGAAAAATTGACATTAACAATATTTTGATCACTAGACAGCATCAAACCTTCACTTTGTTGTCTCTGCCCAGTCTGCCCACCAATTGCAATTGTTTTTTCAGTTAAAGGCACTTTCATATAGGTCTCAATTGGCCAAAAGTGAAAATGCAATCCATCACCGATAATTCCCGCCTTAGGCACACCAAAACGCAATTCTACTGCTTGCTCATTTTGTTGGACAATATAAAGTGATTGATAGAGGAAAAAACACACAGCAAGCAGAAGGAACAAAACAACAATTCCTCCTCTACTAAATTGTTTAAACTGATCCTTCCCTTTACGCAAAATATCATCAAGATTAGGACCATTTTCGCCACCATTATTGCCACCAGAACCAAAAAGATTCTTAGCCGATGTTTTTTTGTCACCACTGTTCTTGTTTTTATCGCCACTCCACGGGCCACCACCATTTTGATTTGTCCAGGGCATTATCACCTCTTTAACTGACTACCATTCATTCAAATACCAACCATTCACTTGAATCTTATAGGGATTCTCTTATCTCATTAGCATGCAACTGATAAACCCTTTCCACTTCAATATTTAAAAAATTATTTCCGCTCATAAACAACAAAACGTGTCGGATGACTATCTTTATCCCCTTTGGGAATATCTTGTGTTTCCACAATAGTCCACTTTTCTTTATTAAAAACAGGAAAAAAACTATCACCTTCTATAGAAGCTAACACTTCTGTAAGGAATATTTTATCAGCCATATGCAACCCTTGTTGAAAAATTTCACCACCCCCAATAATAAAAACTTCATCTGCACCATTTTGAGAAGCCACACTTTTTGCGATAGAACAAGCTTGCGATAAAGAGTGAGCAACAACAGCCCCTTCAGCAACGAAGGTACAATCACGCGTAATGACGATACTTGTACGTCCTGGTAAAGGACGCCCAAGAGAATCCCAAGTTTTTCTTCCCATAATAATGGGCCTACCCAACGTCAAAGCTTTAAAGCGTTGCAAATCCGTCGATAAATGCCAAGGCATCGCACCTTCACGACCGATAACTCCATTTTCTGCAACAGCAGCAATTAAACAAATGGAAATCGTCATATTGCTACCGGTGCCTTGATATGTGGCTGCGCTTCATAATTAAGCAACTCAAAATCCTCAAATTGAAAGGAAAAAAGATCTGTTACTGCTGGATTTATACGCATATATGGCAAAGCATTTGGTATACGAGACAATTGATATTTTGCCTGTTCAAAATGATTAGAATAAAGATGGGCATCTCCCAGAGTATGAATAAAATCGCCTACTTTAAGACCGCTTACTTGCGCAATCATCATCGTTAGCAATGCGTAGGATGCAATATTGAATGGAACACCCAAGAAAATATCCGCCGAACGCTGATAAAGCTGACAAGATAATTTACCCTCAGCAATGTAAAATTGAAAAAGACAATGGCACGGAGGCAAAGCCATTTCCTCTATTAATGCAGGATTCCAAGCTGATACAATCAAGCGACGAGAATCTGGCGTTTCCTTAATCATCGTTAAAAGATTGTTAATTTGATCAATCTGACGTCCATCAGGAGCAGGCCAAGAACGCCACTGATAACCATAAACAGGACCAAGATTTCCCTTTTCATCAGCCCACTCGTCCCAAATCGATACACCACGCTCTTTTAACCACGCGATATTTGTATCGCCTTTAAGAAACCACAAAAGCTCATAAATAATTGAACGTAAGTGTAGTTTCTTTGTTGTCAACAATGGAAATCCCGCTTGTAAATCAAAGCGCATCTGATACCCAAAAATAGATCGCGTTCCAACACCCGTTCGATCTGTCCGATCAATACCCTGATTTAAAACATGAGATAAAAGAGCAAGATATGATTTCATAGGGCTATTATGTCCGATTCTTCTCATTATAGAAAATAAAAACTGTAAAATCCGTACAAACATAATTCAAATCTTTTTCCGAAGACATCTTACACAGGAAATTATCATGATCTAACTAAAATTTTAATGCAAAAGATAAAATACTATAGACAGCTTCTAAGAAAATAACATAGAGGGATAATAAACAAAGGTGGATAAACGTGAAATGAAGGGATCGACTATGGAAAAACAAGAAGCTTTAGCACCACATGATACAAGAAAACGTGTTCTTTCTATCATATCGAGCGCATCGGGTAATTTGGTGGAATGGTATGATTTTTATGTTTATTCTTTTACATCTATTTATTTTGCCTCGCAATTTTTTCCTTCTGATGGAGATGTTGTTACCGAACTTTTAAAATCTTCCATTGTCTTTTTTATCGGCTTTCTTATGCGTCCAATTGGTGGTTGGCTCTTTGGTTTTATTGCGGATCGTTATGGACGTAAACGCTCTTTACTTATCTCTGTTTTTATGATGTGTGGCGGCTCTTTTCTTATTGCCCTCCTTCCTACCTATGAAACAATTGGAACAACAGCAGCCGTTTTACTCGTTTTGCTCCGTATGATCCAAGGACTTTCCGTTGGCGGTGAATATGGCACAACAGCAACTTATATGAGCGAAGTTGCTCTTAAAAAACGTCGTGGGTTCTTTAGTTCCTTCCAATATGCCACACTTATTGGCGGTCAGCTTCTTGCAAGTCTGGTTATGTTTATTCTCGCCTTCTATCTCACAGAAGATCAGTTAAAGGCATGGGGATGGCGTATCCCTTTTGTAATTGGTGGATGCGGAGCAATTGTTGCAATTTATCTGCGTCGTTCTCTTCATGAAACAACCACAAAAGAGAGTCGCTCTCAAAAACACACTGGTAGTCTTAAAGAGCTTCTACGCAGTCACGGAAAAGCGTTCCTTTTAGTGATCGGTTTTACAGCTGGAGGATCGCTCATATTTTATACCAGCACAACTTATATGCAAAAATATCTGATCACGACGAGCGGATTTGATAAACCCACTGCTAATACAATAATGACTGCTGCACTGTTTGTTTTTATGTTACTCCAACCCCTCTTTGGTTCTCTCGCAGATAAAATTGGCACTAAAACTTCACTGCTTATTTGGAGTACCCTCTCTATCATCTTTATCGTTCCTGGGCTCAGAATCATTGGTAGCACCCATGACACTTGGACTGCACTCTTAATCGTTATTGGAATGCTTTGTATTTTGAGTTTTTATACATCTGTCTCAGGTATCGTAAAAGCAGAAATGTTTCCTGCTTCAGTACGCGCCATGGGAGTTGGGCTCTCTTATGCTATTGCCAATGCACTCTTCGGCGGTTCTGCTGAAACTGTAGCACTCGAATTTAAAAAACATGGATATGAATCTATATTCCATTTTTACATAGCCGGCATGATGATCGTTGCCTTTATCGCAATTCTCTTAATGCCAGATGCTCGCAAAAAAGGGTATTTACAAGGAGACGATATTAATTAACCTTTAATGTTAACAGAAAAGGATTTTAACAAAAAAGCCCAGAGCTCTGGGCTTTTTTATATCTTCTTTATGGAAGTTTAAAACTCACAATTTTTTATCCCTTCAAACACTCTAAAGAAGAAATTTTTCCTCCTGCATAGGCCGCTTATAAAAATAAATGACTTCACGTTATTATGTAATAAATACTTCTTTTGCTGAATTTAGTTCTTTGAAGATAAAAAACGTTTAATTCATTTTAATATTCCCATTTCCACTCAAAATCGAAGAAAAATGATTATCTTTCAAGATAATTTTATCAATAATAAAGATTATTCTCATGATTTTGTTTAATACGTTCTACCCTCATGCAACATAAATCCTTTCATGAAAAATAGAAAATACCATTATGTTATAAAATCGCACACTTTTTTGAGAAACATTTCTCAATGCACCCAACTCCAAACTCCATTTCACGACGGCACCTGTGAATGACATAACGTAAAAGCCCCATAAAGTATAAACATGTGTACCACCCTCTTTACACTTAATAAAAGTGCAAGTCGCTGTCATTATACTATCCACTAGCTCTTAATATTCCATTCTTCCTTGCCATTTAAAATCGTTCATAAAAAGCATTTTTACTCACACACCAACCTCTCATGTAATAGTCAATAACACCATTTTACAAAACAACATCCAGCATATAAACTAAAGAGTATCATATCTTCATACACACTCTGTATATGCAAGTAATTCACCATCAAACAAAAAACAATATTCCTTAAGGATAGTCAAAAGCGTACGATTTACGCAATATAACAACACCATGAGTCCAAAACAGCATTAATAGCTCTAGAAAAAATCTTTACAACAATGTTCCCCTAAAAAATTATCGTGATACAATGGCGTTTTTATTTTATAATGTACATGTAAATAGCTTTAAAGAGAAGAAAAGTTATAGATCTAAAAGGGGAATACTTTATGAATAATCAAACAACTTTAGATCCACATGATACAAGGAAACGTATTTTTGCTATCATATCCAGTGCATCAGGAAATCTGGTAGAATGGTATGACTTTTACGCTTACTCCTTTGCATCGGTTTATTTTGCATCGCAATTTTTTCCCGAAGATGAAGATGTCGTTACACAACTGTTAAAAACTGCAGGAATCTTTTTTATTGGCTTTCTTATGCGTCCAATTGGAGCATGGCTCTTTGGATTCATTGCGGATCGTTATGGACGTAAACGCTCAATGCTTATTTCTGTTTTTATGATGTGTGGTGGCTCTTTTCTCATTGCCATACTTCCCACTTATAAAACCTTGGGAATAACAGCAGCATTTCTCCTCCTTTTAGTCCGCATGTTTCAAGGACTTTCCGTTGGCGGTGAATATGGTACAGCAGCAACTTATATGAGCGAAGTTGCACCCAAAAATCACCGTGGGTTCTTTGCTTCTTTTCAATATGCAACAACGATCACAGGTCAACTTCTCGCAAGTTTTATAATATTTATTTTATCCCTTTACCTTACTGAAGATCAGTTAAAAGCATGGGGATGGCGTATTCCTTTTGTCATTGGTGGCTTTGGAGCAATTGTTGCAATTTATCTGCGTAGTTTGCTCCATGAAACAACAACCCACAAAAGCCGTTCTGAACAACATGCTGGTAGTCTTAGAGAACTTTTTCGCAATCATAAAAAAGCTTTCTTTTTGGTTGTTGGCTTTACAGCTGGTGGATCACTCACATTTTATACATACACCACTTATATGCAAAAATATCTGATCACAACCACAGGCTTTGATAAACAAACTGCAACAACGATAATGACTGCCGCCCTCTTTATTTTTGTGCTACTCCAACCCCTTTTAGGTTCCATAGCCGATAAAATTGGAGCAAGAGCTTCACTCATTAGTTGGAGTACCTTATCCATTATCTGCACCATTCCTGTACTTAAAATGATTGGTAATGCCCAGAATGCATGGACAGCACTCTTAATCATTATTGGAATACTCTATGTTATGAGTTTTTATACGTCCATTGCTGGTATCATAAAAGCAGAATTGTTCCCAGCCTCAATCCGCGCAATTGGTGTTGGATTTGCTTTTGCCATTGGTAATGCACTATTTGGCGGTTCTGCTGAATATGTAGCGCTTGGATTAAAAAATATGGGATACGAATCTGTTTTCTTTTTTTACATAGTTGGTATGATGGTCATTGCACTCATCTCTATTCTCCTTATGCCCGATATAGATAAAGGAGGATATCTCGATAAAGACGATAAACTTCATTAAACTTATTTTTTATAATTATTTACACAAAAACTTAATTTTTATTTATGAAACCCTTTTCATTATCTTACTCTCAATAATGGACAGTCATCGAAGACTTCTATGACCTACAGATATTACTTCCATAACGCATTGATTTGTAATGATTGTTTATCATTTTGTATCTCAATTGAGAAACCCAAATACCATAAGATTTTTTCATTTTACCCTTTTTATATCACATCCTCATAACTATACCTCTTGCAACTCAGGAACAGAGTTACCGCTATGAATAAAATTATTTAACAAACGAATAAATACCCTCTTATAACCTATTTAAATTACTAAAAATTGTATAAATCCATTGATAGAATTTAAATTTGCAAAAGTATTTTAATAGTTTTCATAAAAATAATCATTATACAATTGAATTTTTCTGAAAATCATAAACAATAATGTTTAGAAAATATAGACTATAAATCTAAAAGGGGAGCACTTCATGAAAAATGAAACAACTTTAATACAACATGACACAAGAAAACGTATCTTTGCTATCATATCTAGCGCATCAGGGAATCTAGTAGAGTGGTATGATTTTTACGTTTACTCATTTGCGTCTATTTACTTTGCACCACAATTTTTCCCTTCAGATGGCGATGTTGTTACCCAATTTTTACAAACTGCAGGAATCTTCTTTATTGGTTTTCTTATGCGCCCAATTGGAAGTTGGATCTTTGGCTTTATTGCTGATCGTTATGGACGCAAACGCTCAATGCTCATATCTATTCTTATGATGTGTGGGGGCTCTTTTCTCATTGCCATACTTCCCACTTATGAAACTTTAGGGAGAACTGCAGCAATTCTTCTTCTCCTAATCCGTATGATGCAGGGACTTTCAGCAGGTGGTGAATATGGTACAGCTGCAACTTATATAAGCGAAATTTCCCTTAAAAAACACCGCGGACTCTTCGCTTCTTTCCAATCTGGTACGCTTATTACTGGTCAACTTTTAGCTAGTTTTATTATATTTATTTTGGCACTTTATCTAACGGAAGACCAATTAAGAACATGGGGCTGGCGTATTCCATTTGCCATTGGTGGATTGGGAGTATTCGTTGTACTTTATCTACGTCGTTCACTTCATGAAACAACCACTAAAGAAAGCCGCTCTCAAAAACACACTGGGAGTCTTAAAGAGCTTCTAAGCAAACACACAAAAGCATTTTTTGTAATTGTTCTCTTTGCCTCTGGGGGATCTCTCACATTTTATACCTGTACGACTTATATGCAGAAATATCTGATCACAACTACCGGTTTTGATAAACATACTGCTACAACTGTAATGACCGCAGCACTCTTTATTTTCATATTACTCCAACCCATATTTGGTATCATAGCTGATAAAATTGGGACTAGAAATTTACTGATCCTTTGGAGTGCACTCTCTACTCTCTTCACGATTCCTGGACTTCTCATAATCGGTCACGCACATAATCCATGGATTGCGCTATCAGCCATTATTGGAATACTCTGTATTATGAGCATGTATACATCCATCTCTGGTGTCGTAAAATCAGCAATGTTTCCCTCTTCAGTACGAGCACTGGGAGTTGGTCTCTCTCATGCTATTGGCAATGCATTATTTGGTGGTTCTGCCGAATACGTAGCACTTGGATTAAAAAATATGGGACATGAATCACTCTTTTATTTTTATGTAATCGGCATAATGATCATTGCATTCATTGCCACCCTCTTTATACCGGATATGAGCAAAGGAGGATATCTTCAAGAAGACGAAACCAATTAAGCCTTTGATGCTAAACAAAAAAGCCCAGAACTCTCTGGGCTTTTTTTATTGAGCAAAAATTGAATTTTAAAATTATTTAAATTTTATCAAGTGCGTTTAATTGTTTGGCTACCAAATAATAGAAAGTCATACGACTTTTTCTGTGATCTCCAGACATCATTTCTGCAACTTTTGACACAGCCATTTTAGCCCTCTGCTCATCAGCGCCTAATACATCTTGAACCCATTTTTCAACGCGTTCTAACTCTTTTGGATCCGATGTAGCAACAAGTGATGCATCCTGTTTTTTCATCACTAAAGCTAAGCGATGACGAAGCCTTTCTATTGCAGCCTCATCGGGACTTTTATCATATAATTTAATATCTGCTAGATCATTGGTCATTTTGCTCCATCTCCTCTCCAAGAATTAGCGACTGTATTTTACAACCGCGTTATACAGCTTCATAAATAATTAGAGGATTTAAAATATTAACAACCCCCCCTTTTCTAAAGACCGTTCTTCATCTATATTTAAAGGGCTGACTTGTCAGCTATGGTAATAAATGGACAATGAAATAAACTCATTGGACCCGGGGGCGGTACCCGGCGCCTCCACCAAAATATAATAAGCGAAAATTATACTTTGGTGGGGGCGAAATAGGATCGACAAGGGCGTAAAGATTGCTCTTTTACTCGGCATAGTACCACCGTTATCGGACTAAATGAGTAGTTGCAAATGACAACTATGCGGAAGCACGTCTCGCTGCTTGATGCAGTGTGAATGTTTCAAAATAAGTCTTAAACCGTCGCAGGTTTAAGCGGGGTTCGGAGGCACCTGGCAACAGAAGCCTTCACTTTTTTAAAATATTATTGATTGATCTTTCAGGTATTATCAGACATTATTTACCATAGAGTTTCGTATTTATTCGACTTATTGAGGTGCATCGTAGACAAAATACTGCTAATTTTAAAATATATTTTATCACACATTATCAATACGCCTCATTCTGCTACGTGAAATAAAAGGAATAAACTTCGATGGTTAAAGATCAAATCCGTTACGATATTCTCGTTCAGGATGCGCTTCGTGGAGTTATCCGTAAAGTTTTATCGGAAGTTGCTAAAGCAGGTCTTCCGGGAAATCATCATTTTTTTATAACTTTTTTGACGAATGCTCCAGGTATTAAAATTTCTCCTCGGCTAAAAAATCGCTATCCCGAGCAAATGACAATCGTCTTACAACATCAGTTTAGAGATCTCAGTGTTTCAGAAACAGCTTTCGAAGTAACCCTCTCCTTCAGGGAAATAACCGAAAAGCTGGTGATTCCTTTTACTTCCATTCAGGTCTTTTATGATCCTGTAGCAGCATTTGAAGCAGCATTTGATCTGCCCTCAAATCTTACCTCTGGAGAAAGTGAAAATACCTCAACTACGCCCATTACCCTATCAAACAAACAAAAAAAAGAAAACACACTTCCAAAAGAACAAAATTTCAGTACAGATAAAGGATCTTCAAATAATGATACAAAACAAAGTGCTGATGTTGTCTCGTTAGATTCTTTTCGGAAAAAATAATTTTTCTCATGACTGAATTGATTAATCTTCGCCAATTTCGAAAACAAAAAAAACGTACAGAAAAATCTCTTCGTGCTGAGCAAAATCGTTATCGTTTTGGACGAACAAAAACTGAAAAAAATTTTGAGCAACATAAATCTTTAAAAACGCAAAAATTTCTTGATCAAAATCGTTTACGAAACGACGAATAAAGGTGGGAAAATGCACGAAAATAATTCTATCGATTGGTCAAAAGTCATTCCACGAAAGATATCCGTTCGCGTTGATGGACACGCAACAAGCGTCTCTTTAGAACCACCATTTTTAGATATTCTAAAAGATATAGCACGCAAAAAAGGACAATCTTTAGCCTTTATTATCACTGATATTGATAGCAAAAGACCACAACAAATCAATCTTTCGGCTTCGTTACGCGTTTATGCCCTTCAAAGCGTTCTCACCCAACGCCTTTAATGTTTGTGCTTATTTTTTTACGTTCTCTTTCTGTTTATTCAACTGAAGCTGTTGTGACTTTTTAAAGAAAAGTTTTTTTAATCTAGAACTTCAATGAAAAAAAGACTAAAAAAGAGATATAATGAGTAATTTTTTTGATCACAACACACCTTTCTTTGAAGAAGATTCCCCTCCAGATCATGATAAGAAGAGCTCTGGTTTTTTCTCCCATACTCTAAAAGAACAAAAATCATATAACACAGACTATTTAGAACAACTCAATCCAGAACAGCAACAAGCTGTTATGAATACTGAGGGGCCTCTTTTAGTTCTTGCAGGTGCTGGTACAGGAAAAACACGCGTTTTAACAACCCGTATTTCTCATATTTTACGCTCTGGGCTTGCCTCTCCTCAGCAAATACTTGCTGTCACTTTCACCAACAAAGCAGCACGTGAAATGAAAATACGTATTGGTGAACTTATTGGAGGAGTTGTTGAAGGTATGCCTTGGCTTGGAACTTTTCATTCCACTGGTGCTAAAATTTTACGCCGTCACGCAGAGCTTGTTGATTTAAAGAGAAACTTTACTATTCTCGATCACGATGATGTTCTTCGACTTTTAAAACAGCTTATTCAAGCTGAAGGATTAGATGATAAGCGTTGGCCCGCACGAAACCTTGTCATGATGATTGATTCTTGGAAAAATCAAGGACTTTCACCAGAACATATCTCAAAGAGTGATGCTCATTCCTTTGGCAACGGCATGGGACGCGAACTTTATCACAGTTATCAAAATCGATTAAAAGATCTTAATGCTTGCGATTTTGGCGATCTTCTGCTTCATTCTATCTCCATCTTCCAACATAATCCAGATATTCTTCGCGAATATCATTCTCAATTTCGCTATATTCTTGTCGATGAATATCAAGATACAAATACAGCACAATATCTCTGGCTTCGCCTTTTGGCACAACATCCTCAAGGTCAACATGTTAATCTTTGTTGTGTTGGCGATGATGATCAATCCATTTATGGATGGCGTGGCGCAAAAGTTGAGAACATATTACGTTTTGAAAAAGATTTTCCTTCTGCCAAAATTATTCGTCTAGAACGCAATTATCGCTCAACATCCCATATTCTTAAAACCGCCTCCCATCTCATTGCTCATAATGAAGAAAGACTAGGCAAAGTCCTTTTTTCTGCACAAATAAAGAGTGAGGAAGAAAAAGTAAAAATTCATTCAGCATGGGATTCGCAAGAAGAGGCCCGTGCCATCGGAGAAGAAATTGAACAAGCGCAAAAAGCTGGTCATTCATTAAATCATATAGCTATATTAGTGCGCGCATCATTCCAGATGCGTGAATTTGAAGATCGCTTTGTAACACTTGGTCTTAACTATCGCGTCATTGGTGGTCCTCGTTTTTATGAGCGAAGGGAAATACGTGATGCTATGGCTTATTTACGTGTTGTTGTCCAACCTGCTGATGATTTAGCTTTTGAGCGTGTTATTAATACACCGAAACGTGGCATAGGCGATACAACCCTGCGCATTCTTTATGAGAGTGCGCGAGCACGTGCTGTTCCTCTCTTTTCTGCAGCCGCTGACATCATTGAAACAGATGAGTTAAAGCCTAAGGCACGCAGTGCATTACGAAGCCTTATTGAAAACTTCCGCCGCTGGCAAAATATGCTTCAAGACACTCCTCATAGAGAACTTGCCGAGATCATCCTTGATGATTCTGGTTATACAACCATGTGGTTAGAAGATCGCTCACCAGAGGCTCCTACACGACTAGAAAATCTTAAAGAAATGATCCGTTCTATGGAACAATTTGAAAATCTTCAAAGTTTTTTGGAACATGTTGCACTCGTTATGGATGCTGAAAACAATGAAAATACCGATGCAGTCAACATCATGACTCTTCATTCAGCCAAAGGGCTTGAATTTGAAACAGTTTTTCTTCCAGGTTGGGAAGAAGGACTCTTTCCCCACCAGCGCTCATTAGATGAAGGTGGACGTTCAGGATTAGAAGAAGAACGGCGTCTTGCTTATGTTGGACTCACAAGAGCAAAAAAACATCTGCATATATGGTTTGTATCTAACCGTAGAATTCACGGACTTTGGCAATCTGCTCTTCCCTCCCGCTTTCTAGATGAATTACCAGCAGAACATATAGAAGCCATAGCAATGGAAACATCTTATGGTGGTTATGGAAAATCTTCCTTTCAAAATCACGATTCCTGTTATACTGACTATGCAACAGCAAGACAAAAGCGTGCACAAAAAAACAAGACTATTGAAGGGAAAATTATCGCTCAATCAATCTCTCATGCATCATCAGATTTTTCTATCCATGATCGGATTTTTCACATAAAATTTGGTTATGGTCATATTACAGAAATAGACGATCATAAATTGACAATAATGTTTGAAAAAGCCGGAGAAAAGCGTGTGCTGGATAATTTTGTAAACAAAGCTTAACTAAAAGCAAACCACAATCAGTTTTTTCAAGAGACCATTTTGTTTTATTCTGATTATCATTTCCATTTGCGAACAAAGACTTCGATGGATAAGTTTTGCATATCAGGCAATGCGTTATAAATTTTATCAAGCGGCCAATTCCACCAAGCCATCTCCAAAAGGCACTCTATCACAGTATCGGAAAAACGCATCCGCAAGCGCTTTGCAGGAACACCAGCGACAACCGCATAAGGCATAACATCTTTCGTTATAACAGCGTTCGCACCAATGATAGCGCCATGTCCAACTGTCACCCCAGGCATAATAACCGCACCATATCCAATCCATACATCATGCCCAATGATAACACGTTTTGCACAGCGCCTTTCGCGAAAAACACTATCTAATGCCATATAACGAAAATATTCATTAGGACGATAGGTTATTTTATGCGTTGAAACGCGCTCAATAGGATGCTCCAACGCATTCATCCGTACATGAGATGCAATAGAACAAAAACGCCCAATATCGCTATAAATAGCCTCACTATTACGTTCTAAATAAGAAAAATCTCCAACGGTTACATCCCGTAAAATCACCCGCTCATTAATTTCCACATAGCGCCCTAATTTACAACCATGCAGCCGTGCTGTCGTATGAATACGAGGCTCACTTTCATGAAATAGAAGATCGTTCTCAATGTTCATGTATCTTTCACCAATGTTTCATCAATAGATATGGAAAGACATACCAATCAAGCCAATAAAATCAACCATGAAACAGAGATTGCAAAAAAAATCTGCCGATGTTAAAATTTCCTGATTTATCTAAGAGAGTCAAATTATGAAAAATGTAATACGCATCTTGGGGCTGACAGTCATATTTCTTGCAGGCATTTTTATTTATGATGCGTTAAAAAATAAGCCTTTAGGTGATAATTTTACACTCACTGATTCCAATGGAAAAATTATTACTGAAGCTGATATTCGAAGCAAGCCTTCAATAATTTTTTTTGGCTTCACTATGTGTCCTGAAATCTGCCCTACAACATTGATGAATCTTGATCGATGGCTTACAGCCCTTGGATCCAATGCCGATAAATTAGGCATATGGTTTGTTACTGTTGACCCTGAACGTGATACACCAGAAGTACTCCATGAATATCTCAGTAATTTTAACAATAAAATCATTGGTATCAGTGGAGATCCTGATAAAGTTCATAAAATGGTCAATTCCTTTAACATCGTTGCTGAAAAAGTCCCTGGAACAGATGGAAACTATACATATGACCATACAGCAGCAATTTTTTTACTCAAAAAAGGTGGAAAATTAGCTGGCGTTATCCGTTATGACACGAAAGAAAGCGATAGCGAATTAAAAGATGAAATCGCCATTGAACGGTTAAAAAAACTCATCTTAAACTAAAAAAAGCCGATCAAAAGAAAGAACAGCATGTCGCAACAAATTCGCCTCTATTATACTGCTTCTAAAAATCAAGCAGAACGGTTCTACACCCTTATAGAAACAGCCTTTGATGAAGAAGGTTATCCTCTTGCTCTTACAGAGATAGATGAACAAAATGCTGTATATGAACTTTCACTCTATGTAGACCAAGAAAATTACGAGCATATTTCAAAACGTTTTGCCCAAATCCTTTCTATAGATTTTGATAAAATTAATATGGAAGTTTTACCCAACATTGATTGGGTACAAAAAAGCCTTGAAGGACTAAAACCTGTGCATGCTGGACCTTTTTTTCTTCATGGAAGTCACAACCGAAACGCCATTCCAGCAAATGTTCTCCCTATTGAAATTGAAGCTAATCAAGCTTTTGGCACCGGACATCATGGAACAACAGCTGGTTGTTTAGAAATGATTGCCAAAGTCATGAAACACGAAAATCCAAAAAATGCCCTTGATCTTGGTACTGGGAGCGGTGTACTAGCCATTGGCATCGCAATGCTCAAACCAATCACTGTGCTTGCATCCGATATTGACCCAATTGCTGTTCAAGTTGCACAACACAATATCGAATTCAATGGTGTCAAGGAATATGTTACAGCTATTACAGCAACAGGTTTTGCCCATGATGCAATTGCATCACGAGCCCCTTTTGATCTCATCGTTGCCAATATCCTTGCTAATCCGCTTATTAAACTTGCGCAAGAAGTGGTAAAAGCACTTCAAAAAGGAGGATCACTTATACTCTCTGGAATTCTTGAAGAACAACATGCCCATGTTTTGGAGACTTATATAAAACAAGGGCTCAAGCATATCGAAACATACCACCGGCAAGGATGGGTTACGATACATCTAAAATAAAAGAAAAGGACGTCGTTATGTATCAATCTTTTGAGGCGACAACAAATCCTGCTTATGCTTCAGAACGCATTGCCTCTCTTCGTAAAGAACTAGACCGTCTTGGACTCGATGGTTTTCTTGTTCCACGTACAGATGAACACCAAGGAGAGTATGTCCCTCCTCATGCTCAACGCCTTAGCTGGCTAACCGGCTTTACTGGATCAGCTGGGATTGCACTGATTTTAAAAAACAAAGCCATCATATTTACAGACGGGCGATATAAGCTCCAAGTTCGCCAACAAACTGATCCTGATATTTTTGATTATGAAGATCTCATAGCTTGCCCTCCCTCACAATGGTTTGAAAAAAATGGCCAAAAACTTTCTATTGGCTTTGATCCATGGCTCCACACGATTGCCGCTACAGCAACATTGAAAAAATCTTTAGAGATAAAAGCCGGTGGAAAACTTGTAGCAGTTCAACATAATCCCATTGATCTGCTCTGGCATGATCAGCCACCATTTCCAAAATCTGCCTTATCAATTCACCCTCTCAAATATGCTGGGTGCGATACAGATGAAAAACTCGCTTTGATTTACAAAGATATACAGCAAACTCATGCAAATGCTTTTATTTTTACAGATCCCTCCTCTATTGCATGGATATTCAATATACGGGGCAGTGATGTTTCCAATACACCTTTTATCTTGTGTTTTTCTCTCATTCCACTTAACGAAACACCAGCCTTATTCATTAACAGCAAAAAAATTGATGTAGAACAGAAACAATATCTGGAACGTTATGCAAAATTATATGAACCAGAACAGCTTATTCCAAAGATCAAAGAGTATGTTCAAAAAAGAACAGTGTTTGCCTTAGATCCACAGCTAACATGCGAAAAATTACGAACTGTTATTGAAGAAAAAAATAGCTCTTTCATCACACTTACCGATCCTGCCGCTCTACCACGTGCTATTAAAAATGACACAGAACTCAATGGCGCACGTAAAGCGCATCTCCGCGATGGTGTTGCCCTAACCCGTTTTTTTTCTTGGTTAGATAAACAAATACCAGGTACAATAAATGAAATTTCTGCTGCTCAAAAATTAGAAGAATTTCGCATAAACACAGCAAAGGAAATGGGAGAGAAACTCAAAGATCTTTCTTTTGATACAATTTCAGCAGCAGGAGAAAATGGCGCCATTATTCATTATCGTGTAACGACACAAACAAATAAACAACTCAATGCTGGTGAACTTTACCTTGTTGATTCAGGTGGCCAATATCGTGATGGAACGACAGATGTCACACGTACAGTAGCGATTGGGAATATTGGAGAAGAAGAAAAACGCTGTTTCACGCTTGTCCTCAAAGGTATGATTGCCCTTTCAACTGCTCGCTTTCCAAAAGGAACCCGCGGACAAGACATTGATATTCTAGCGCGCATTGCCTTGTGGAAAGCTGGTTTTGATTATGCTCATGGCACCGGTCATGGTGTTGGATCTTATCTTTCTGTTCATGAAGGACCACAAAATATTTCCCGCAAAGGATGCCAAGAACTCATCTCCGGTATGATTCTTTCAAACGAACCAGGATATTATCGCGAAGGTGCTTTTGGTATCCGTCTTGAAAATTTGATAATCGTAAAGCCAGCACAAAAAATTGATGGTGGAGATATAGAAATGCTTTCGTTTGAAACGCTTACACTTTGCCCTATTGATCGAAAACTCATTCTCCCAAATCTTTTGACACAAGAAGAACGGCAATGGCTCAATGATTACCATGCGCGCGTTTATCAGATGAATGCACCTTACTTAAATGAAGAAGATAAAAAATGGTCAAAAGAGGCAACAATGCCTCTTTAAATGAAGCAACACAAATATCTTCCAACGCTTCTTACAAAACACCACACCCTTCTCTTTTAAAGAGAGAAATGCATATTTACCATCAGCAAACACAAAAAATGCTTCTATAAAATACTTCAAGTTTTTTTGCCGATACGACAAAAGCTCTTCCCAAACTGAAACAGAACGGGATACACCTATAAAAGATAATGCTTCTCAACTATCCTCCAACATCTCTACATGAGTTATAGCCTTATTCTGCTATATAGAAATTTTCATTATATTTTGTAATCCTCCGCGTCGCATTTCTAAAACTCTTATTATAACCAGCTTATTACGCCGTTTAGATTCACAAATTCTGCATATTTATTTACAATTTTTACTTTGCTTCACAATGATCCCGTATATCTTTTCCTAATAATAACCTTGTATATTCTTAATCATAATAGTTTAATTTTAATATTTAAGTTTAATGTTTTTTTAATAACTTAATAAATATCAAAGTATATGGCGCTCTATTTTTGCAAAAAAATAGCCCCTATTATCCCCTTTTTGATTCCACCCCCCAAAAATGTAAGAGAAATAATCATACAAACAGCATACGCATCTTCTAGAAAACACCCTCTAAACATTATGCTCCTCAATCAACTGTAGCCAAGCCTCTTCATCGATAACCTTAACACCTAATTCTTCAGCTTTAGCCAATTTGGAGCCCGCTCCAGGTCCTGCAACAAGAAGATCTGTTTTTTTAGAAAGTGAACCAGATGTTTTGGCCCCTAATCGCTCTGCCAATGCTTTTGCTTCATCGCGTGACATATGCGCCAAAGTTCCTGTAAAAACAATTATCTTCTCCGCTATTGGGGAAGAAGCTGTCATGATAGGCTCCTCATTAAGAGGGGTTACTTCTTCAAGTAAAACAGACAAAACCTCACGATTATGCGCTTCTTGATAAAAATCAACAATTGCGCTCCCTACCTGTGGTCCAATTCCTTCGATATTGATAAGCTCCATCCAAGCTTCATTACCTTTTTCATTTTCCTTATCACATGGCATAAGTGCTCCCATAGCCGCAGTTTCAAAAGCTGTATAATTTTTATAAGCACGCGCAAGGCGGCGTGCATTCACCTCTCCAACATGACGAATCCCCAATGCAAACAAAAAACGGCTTAAAGGAATTTCGCGGCGTGCATTAATGGCATCATACAATTTGCGAACTGAAACAGTACCAAAACCTTCTATATTTTCTAAACGTATCAAAGATTTTTCTTGGCGACGTTCTAAAGTAAAAATATCGGCTGGTGTATGAATACAAAGCGCTTCATCTTGAGCATAGAAAAAAAACTCTACCTGTTTTTTACCCAAGCCCTCAATATCAAAAGCATTGCGCGCAACAAAATGACGAATACGCTCAATCGCCTGTGCAGGACAAATAAGCCCCCCTGTACAGCGACGCACGGCTTCCCCCACTTCACGAACAGCATGGCTTCCACAAGCTGGACACAAATGAGGAAAAATAAAAACTACAGCATCTTTCGGGCGTTTTTCAATAATAACATCAACAACCTGAGGGATCACATCACCAGCACGTTGTACAATCACGCTATCGCCTATACGGATATCACGTCCTTCACGAATGGGCTCTCCTTTATGACCAATTCCCTTAATATAATCCTCATTATGCAAACTAGCATTAGTCACCACCACTCCACCAACAGTAATAGGCGTAAGACGTGCAACAGGTGTCAAAGCTCCCGTGCGACCAACTTGAATGTCAATATCTTCCAAAAGCGCTATCGCTTTTTCTGCTGGAAACTTATGGGCTATCGCCCAACGCGGCGAACGAGAAACAAACCCCAAGCGCTTTTGGAGTATCAAATCATTAACCTTATAAACAATGCCATCAATATCATAGCTTAAAGAATGACGGCATTCTTCGATATCGTGATAATAAGAAATAATTTCTTTTACTGTCTTAAAGACTTTTGTTAATGGATTGATAACAAAGCCATATTGTTTTAACTTTTTCATCATCTCCATTTGACTTTCTGCCAATATTTCACTCACCTCACCACAAGCATAAGCAAAAAATTGAAGTTTTCTGCTAGCGGTTATCCGTGAATCAAGCTGACGGAGTGAACCAGCCGCCGCATTTCGAGGATTAGCAAAGGTTAACTTGCCCTTCTCTTGCTGGCTGATATTAAGTGCTTGGAAATCCTCCCGCCCCATATAAACTTCACCACGCACCTCAATTATATCAGGAAAATCACCTTGCAAAACTTTTGGAATATCAGCAATTGTTCGGGCATTTGCCGTCACATTTTCACCGACAGTGCCATCCCCACGCGTTGCCGCACCCACAAGCCGCCCCTTTTCATAGCGCAAAGACAAAGATAAACCATCAATTTTTGGCTCCGCTGTTATTTCCAACACTTGTGTTTCTGGAAACCGTAAAAAACGACGAATACGCTCAACAAATTCAGTAACATCTTCAGAGCTAAACGCATTATCAAGTGAAAGCATTGGCTGTGTATGAACAGATTTTTCAAACTTTTCAGAAATTGGTGCCCCAATTTTATGTGAAGGAGAATCAACACGAATAAGCTCTGGAAAAAGAGCTTCAATTTTTGCATTACGGCGGCGCAAAGCATCATATTCTGCATCAGAAATTTCAGGCTGATCATCGCGATTATAAAGCACATCATGACGTGCAATCTCTTTTGCCAACCACTCTAATTCACTTTCTGCTTCAATAGTTGTGAGATTTTTATCTGCATCTTTGTTCATAAAATCTATTCCAAATTACGAGCACTGCTACCAGGATCTCCACGCCTCCTCATAAAGTGAATCTCAACAAATACAAGCTTTCCAGTATTTTTATCGCTGACTAATCACCTTTATGCTAGAAGCTTTTGAGCCGCTGCACGTGCTTCTTCAGTAATCTGTTCTCCTGCCAACATACGAGCAATTTCTTCTGCACGCTCATGCTCTTCCATTTTATGAATCGCAGTAACAAAGCGTCCTTTATCATGACTCTCAATTTTTGAAATAAGAAAATGACCACGCGCTTTCGATGCAACCTGTGGAGCATGCGTAATAGCGAAAACCTGAACATGCTCTGCTAAGCGTTGCAACCGTTGCCCAATGGCAGATGCAACAGCCCCCCCAATGCCTGTATCAATTTCATCAAAGATCAGCGTCGGTGCTGATCCTCGATCAGACAAAACAACTTTTAATGCCAACAAAAAACGAGATAATTCACCACCAGAAGCCACACTAAGCATCGGTCCAGCACGTGTTCCAGGATTTGTTCGCACCCAATATTCAATACGATCACATCCCTCTGCACTCCGCTTTTCCATATCACTTTGCATTTCAACAATAAATTCAGCCCTCTCTAATTTCAATGCCGGTAACTCAGTCATCACGCTTTCAGACAAGTGTTTTGCAACCTCTTGACGTTTTATTGTCAACGCTTGTGCTAACATATCATAATTTTTTTGTGCTTGTCTTGCCTCATCTTCAAAACGTGTCAATATAATCTGAGCCTCTTCAAAATCAGCTAGTTCAGCATCCATTTTATCACGTAACTGAACCAATTCATCCGCAGAAACTTGATATTTACGAGCAAAACCCCGAAGAGAAAAAAGACGCTCTTCTATCCGTTCCAATTCATCGGGTTCAAAATCTAATGCTCGTATTGCCGTCTCAATACCTTCTTGTGCTGTTGCAAGTGCATGCAATGCCTCATCAATAGATTTCACCACTGGTGCAATAAGCTCTTGTGCCTCAGGAATTTTCCGCTCCAAACGCCTCACCAAATTAGAAAGCACTGGGATTGGTGATTTTTGACCCGTTAAAAGATCATCCGCTTCTTTAATATCCGTCGCTATTTTTTCTAATTTAAGCATATCGGCACGGCGAAGAGAAAGAGCATCCTCTTCACCAACTTTAAAATCAAGCTTTTCAAGCTCTTCTACACACGCACGAAGATAATCAACCTCACGTACAGCGCTCTCTACTTTAAGACGCTGCCGTTGCAAACGCTCCTCAAATTCACGCCATGTGTGATAACACTGACGCAAATTTTCTACTTCATCCTCAAGACCACCAAAGGCATCTAATAATTGGCGATGTGTAGCAACATCAACAAGCGCACGATCATCATGTTGTCCATGGATTTCAACCAGCAAACGGCCAACACTCCGCATCAATGCAACACTAGACACCTGATCATTGATAAAAACACGGCTACGTCCATCACTTGATTGCACACGTCGTAAAATAATATCACCCTCATCATCAAGACCATTCTCACGAATAAGTTGACGTGCAGGATGTGAAACAGACACATCAAAAACAGCTGTAACCTGCCCGCGGTCAGCACCATAACGCACAAGCGAAGCATCACCCCGCCCCCCTAGAGCAAGTGATAAAGCATCAAGGAGAATAGACTTCCCCGCACCTGTTTCTCCAGTTAAAACCGTCAACCCCGCCGTAAAATGAATATCGAGCGTTTCGATCAAAACAATATTATGAATCGAAAGCTGTACTAGCATAGAGAATCAACGTACCCTCTTCTTATCACCACCTAAAGCATTTGAGATCCAAGAAGATTTATGCTCGCGTGGCGATATTTTATTCTTCTGCAAGAGATTATAAGAAAATTTATACCACTCACTTTTGGGATAATTACGCCCTAAAATAGCTGCTGCCGTCTGTGCTTCCGCCATTAAACCGAGAGCAAGATTAACCTCAGTCAAGCGGAAAAGTGCTTCTTCAATTTGATTTGTATCGGAATACTCTTCAACCACGGTACGAAACCGTCTACTTGCCGCAAGGTAGCGCCGCCCCTCTTCATAATAACGGCCAATCTGCATTTCTTTACCAGCCAGCTGTTCGCGCCCAAAACGTATTTTATCCTTAGCATCCTTGACATATTCAGAATTAGGATAACGCTCTATAAGGAGCTGCATAGCAGCAATAGCACGTTTCGTATCACGTTGATCACGTGTAACATCAGGAATCCTACGGAAAGAAGAAAGACCAATAATATAGTACGCATAAGCCGAGTCAGTCGCCCCTGGATAAAGAGTAATATAGCGTTGAGCCATACTAATTGAATCATCATACTTTCCGAGTCGATAATTAGTAAAAGCACCCATGACCAAAGATTTACGCCCCCAGTCTGTATAAGCATACTGTTTTTCAATCTTCAAAAACTTCTTCGATGCATCCCCAAGCCGCCCACTCTCAAGGCTAGCAAGCGCCTGATTATATAAAACATCTGGTGGCTCTATTTTCAAAACATAAGCAGATGGATCAAGGGTATTTTTCTCTTTAAAGAGGCATCCCGCCAACATACAGGTGCTTCCCAAAAGCACCACCCCCAATATCTTGCGTACAATGTTAGATTTTCTATATGTCATATTTCCAATGCACACATAAGATTTTTTCATAGTTTTTACGGCCTCCACAGAATATCACCTTGTAGCAAAAACAATTTATCAAAGGTTTTATACCATATCACTTTAAAATCCACATAACCAATTTAGCAGTTTAGGTCAATCATCCCCTTAAAAATCCAATAAACGATAAAAAAATCTTGTCAATTTTTTTACTCTTTCTCTAAAAAAATTTTTTCGTAATATGATTCGTCTGCCAAAACAGCCTTCACCAATTGCGCATTAATTCTATGTCCACTACAACAAGAACGAAATAATCCAATAAAAGGCGCCCCAAGCAAAGCAGTATCACCAATCGCATCAAGCATCTTGTGCCGAACACATTCATTCTCCCAATAAGGACCACCGGGATTTAAAATTTTATCATTAAGGTCGATAACAAGAGAATTTTCCAAAGAAGCGCCTCTCGCCTTTCCAGAAAGCCTTAATTTTTCCACGTCTTTGATAAAACCAAAAGTGCGCGCACGTGACAAATTATCTCTAAACCCTCCTGTGGTAAGATCAAAACTGAAATGTTGCCTACCAATAGCAGAAGACGGAAAAGAGATCGTTATATCAAAACGACGTCCTTCGAATGGCAAAAGCTCTGCAACACCATGAGCTCCTTCAACCCGCAACGGCTTTTTTATAATGAAATAAGAACGCAACGCATTTTGCTGTACAATGCCAACATCCTCAAAAGCTTGGCAATATAGCCACGCTGAACCATCCAAAATAGGAATCTCATTATGTAACACTTCAATAACAAGATTATCCAAATTATAAGCGGCAATTGCTGCCATCAAATGTTCAATTGTTTCAACCCTTACATCTCCATCTCCAAGTATCGTTGATAATTCAGTTTCTCCTGTTTGCGATGCATGAGCTTGAAATATTTTCTCTGTTCCGTCTAATCCACAACGCTTAAAAATAATACCACACCCAACATCCGCTGGACAAACCTTTACCACTGATAAACAACCACTGTGAACGCCAATCCCCTTAAATGTTACTGCTTTTTTAAGAGTAGCCTGATATTTTGGCACCAAATTCATCATATTATTTTATTGAATTGCTTTTACATCTTTTAACAAAATTTATAAAACTATAAAAAATATTTATAGTAAATAATAAAAAAACCGCTTATTATAAGCGGTTTTTTAAAAACAAAGTACTTTATCCAAAAAACAGCAATATATTTTACTGTATAATTTTTGACTGATCATTAAAGAAATAATAAAATTTCTTACTTTACCTCATTTTTCATCAATTAATTTGCTTGACGACGTAAAAATGCTGGTATTTCCAACTGATCTTCTTCACTTATAAAAGTACGCTGATCTTGTGGTACCTGAGGGTGCAACTCACCAGAACGACGTGGAACATAAACAGAAGCATCTTGAGAAAGCACCTGAGAATTCTTATTGTAAACATGAGATTCTTGCTGCTGAGACGATCTAACAGCAGGCTCCAGCCTCGCTTCTGGCTCTGCTTCTTCACGATGTGTCAAGCTCTGTTTCAAACGCTGCCATAGATTACGAGGACCTTGATCAGTTACAGATGTTCTTTGACTTTGTCCATAAGCAACAGGAGGAAAATCCTTTAACTCAGGCATACGCATTGGAGCACGCGCTTGCATTTGTTGCATTTGTTTTGGTTGCACTGGCTTTTCTTTTTGCTTCACAACCCCTGACATCTCATCAAGAACATGCGCTGTTGCCTCCATACTCACAGGAGCCGTCATAGCCTGTTGAGAACCACGACTTACTTGCATACGGGGCACATTTGATCTCTGTTCCTGAACAGCATTCGAACCATACGCAACAGCATTCATCGCACTTCGTGTCGTCATTGCTTCTGCAGGATGTGCAAAAATTTGACTTTTAGGACGGAACTGTTCTCCGGTTGATTTACCCTTCTCTATTTCAAGTGATTCAATCACTTCTACCATTGACTCAGAACGCATTGGCGATGACTGAACATGAAAAGAACTGTGTGACGTTCCAGGATCACTTTTGCGCATTGAAGCAGCAGGCCTTTGAAGCTGAGGATGAGAGGACTGAACCACATCACTAACTTCACGATCAATACCGGTGGCAACCACAGAAACACGAATAACACCTTCCAATGACTCATCATCAATAGCACCAAAGATCACATTCGCATCAGCATCCACTTCTTCACGAATACGATTAGCAGCTTCATCAACCTCAAAGAGAGTCATATCACGACCACCCGTAATAGAAATCAGTAAACCACGCGCCCCACGCATAGAGGTATCATCCAACAATGGGTTTGCGATAGCAGCTTCAGCCGCAGCCAAAGCACGCCCATCACCAGATGCCTCACCCGTTCCCATCATGGCTCGACCCATTTCGTGCATAACAGAGCGAACATCAGCAAAATCAAGGTTAATTAACCCCTCTTTAATCATCAAATCCGTAATGGAAGCAACACCAGAATAAAGCACTTGGTCAGCCATAGCAAAAGCATCAGCAAACGTTGTCTTATCATTTGCAATACGGAAAAGATTTTGATTGGGAATAACAATCAATGTATCGACAGACTTTTGTAATTCTTCAATACCAGCCTCTGCCGTTTTCATACGACGTGCGCCTTCAAACTGAAACGGCTTTGTCACAACACCAACAGTCAAAATACCTTTTTCACGCGCCGCGCGAGCAACAACGGGAGCAGCCCCTGTTCCAGTTCCTCCCCCCATACCAGCAGTAATGAAAACCATATGAGAGTCTGCAAGATGATCAATAATTTCATCAATACATTCCTCTGCCGCCGCTTGTCCAACTTCCGGTAAGGCACCAGCACCTAAACCTTCTGTCACAGCTGCCCCAAGTTGGATAACACGTTCAGCCTTTGACATAGCCAAAGCCTGTGCATCCGTATTTGCAACAACAAAGTCAACTCCCTGAAGACCAGCATTTATCATATTATTCACGGCATTCCCGCCACCACCTCCAACACCAAAAACGGTAATGCGTGGCTTCAATTCCGCGATATCTGGCCGATGCAGATTAATCGTCATTTTCTTTTCCTTCTCATAAGACACCGCAAGCCAAAGCGATGAAATTTATCCAACTAGACTTAACTAAAAACTCTCACGCAACCACTGACCAACACGCTGAAAATACCCACGCGTGCCCATCGATAAATGATTTCCTGCCGCCTGCATTGTTTTTTCTTCAAAACCCACCAATTGCGGATAGATTAACAACCCAACAGCAGATGTAAACGCCGCCCCTTTTGCAAGAGAAGGAAGCCTCGAAATACCTAAAGGCCGCCCGATACGAACATTTCTTCCTAATATAGTACGTGCCATTTCTGGCAATCCTGTTAACTGGCTTGCTCCCCCAGTCAAAATAACACGTTTACCAATGATGTGACTAAAACCAGAACGATTTAAACAATCACGGACCATTTCTAAAATTTCTTCAACACGCGCACGAATGATACGCCCAAGAACCGCGCGAGGATATTGAGTTTCACGCTGTTCACTCCCAATTTCTGCTATATTAATCATTTGCCGCTCATCAGCACTTGTTAAAAGTGCTGAACCATAAACAACTTTTAAACGTTCCGCCTCTGTTAGAGACATAGAAAATCCGCGCGCAACATCAAGAGTGACATGATGCCCCCCAACAGCAAGCGCATCCGCATGAATAAATTTTCCCTCAAAAAACACTGAAAATGTTGTTGTTCCACCACCAAAATCAATACATGCAGCCCCTAAATGCGCCTCATCATTCATCAAGACAGCAAGACCACTTGCAAAGGGAGTAGCAACCATTGCTTCAACACTCAAATGTGCACGATTAATACAAGTTTCTAAATTACGCAAAGAGGCTGTTTCTGCTGTTACCACATGCACGTCGACACCAAATATTTCCCCTGCCATGCCAATAGGATCAGAAATTCCTTTATCTCCATCCAATACATAAGAAACTGGAACTGAGTGCATAACATGACGTTCAGCATCAAAAGCTTTACGCGAAACATCTGAAAAGGCCATACGCAGATCACGCTTTGTGACTTCACGACCATTCAAATGAACCTTTCCATTAATCAAGGCACTTTGTAATCGACTTGAGGAAAAATTCACAATCACTGAATCCACCACCAAACCAGCCATTTTTTCTGCCGCATCAACAGCCAATCTTATTGATTGTTCTGCTGCAAACATATCCATGACAACACCGGATTTAATACCACGTGAACGCTGTACTCCAAAGCCTAGAATTTCCGTAGAATGTGTACGACCATGTAAATAGTGCGCATGCTTCAAAGGACGCAAACAAGCAATAAGACAAACAATCTTACTTGAACCGACATCAAGAACCGTCAAAAAACGTGTTTTACGCCCTCCCAGATGATGTGATCTAAGTAACATCATGGGGTTCCTGCCTTTCGTGCCTTTAAAATACGTTCTTCTTCTGCTACAGTAGCATGATAACGCTCCAACGTTTCATCTGATAAAGCAACAGTAATTCGATCAGCAAGACGTAAATCAACACTGAGAATAGCGCGAGATAAAAGATCTTGCATTGTACCGGACGACACAAGAGAAGAAAGCCTTTCAAGGGCACCATTTTCAGGTAACATAACGCGCATTCCATTATCCAAAACAAGATCCCAACGCCGATCACCTACCCGCACAAAAGCACGAATACGATCATATACTTCCGGATAGACTGACAGCGCTTGAATAAACACTTTAGCAGCATTTTGTGCACCCTGCCCAACCACAAGAGGTAAATCCCGAACAATTTCTCCTTTAAGGGGCATAATGACACGACCTGTATTATCAACAATATCCATTATGCTATCATGTTGCCAAATAGCATAGGGTTCACGCTCTACGATAGAAATACGCATTCTATTGGGATAAATTTTCTGAACATTAGCCGATTGCACCCAAGCCTGTTTTTCTAAAAGAGAACGTGCTCTTTCAACATCAAAAGTGAATATAGAAGACGCAACATCAAGTTTTAAAATTTTAAAAATATCCTCCTTTGCCAAGCGCTTATTACCGCTTATATCGACATGAGTAATCACAAAACTACTATCCAATATGATCGTGTTTACGATCACAGCCATCTGACCACTTGATGAAAGTCCATAAAAAGCCGTAACAAAGAAAAAACATACAACAGCAAAAGAACCGAAATGGCGTGGAATATGAATATTGACAAAAACAAACTCAAACATAACCCGAAGAAACCGACGATAAAGACGTGGCAAAGCTGGCACTGAAAGCACCTCCATCGGAACATTTGTTTTATTCACATTCAACGCATACATGATGCGTCCTCCACCATCCATTGAACAATATCGCCGTAAGTACGACCGCTCGCTTTTGCAATATCAGGAAGAAGAGACGTCGACGTCATACCGGGTTGCGTATTAATTTCAAGCCAAACCAATTCTCCCGTTTTCTCATCAAAACGAAAATCAGAACGGCTAACACCTCGACACCCTATCGCCTGATGGGCTGCTAAAGACATTCTTTGCACACTTTGGTAAATATTTAGTGAAAGTTGTGCAGGACAAATGTGAAGAGAACCACCCGTTTTATATTTTGAGTCATAATCGTAGAATGGAAAGTGTTTATCGGGAAGAATTTCACACACATCCAACACTTCATTCCCCAAAACAGCACAAGTCAATTCACGACCAGGAATATATTTTTCAATTATCACCTCATCGGCATACCCCCACTCAGCTCCCCCAATATTATGCGGCGGTGCAGCTTCATTCCCCTGGACAATGACAACACCAAAACTTGATCCTTCACACACAGGTTTAATTACATAAGGAGGCTCCATAGGATGCGTTCGACCCAAAGAAAAGCGGCTCATGATACGAGAAGGCGCAACACAAACCCCAACATTTGCAACGATAATTTTTGCACGTCCCTTATCCATTGCCAAAGCGGATGCCATCACACCAGAATGGGTATAAGGAATTTTTAAATATTCAAGAATCCCCTGAATCCGGCCATCTTCACCAAATGGACCATGCAATGCATTGAAGGCAATATCGGGCTGCAACTGTTCAAGAACAGAAGCAATATGGGCGTCAACATCCACGCGGCTCACGCGATACCCCTGCATCTCTAGAACATCAGCACAAGCCGCCCCTGAAGATAAACTTACAGACCGTTCAGAAGAAAAACCTCCCATTAACACAGCTATATGTTTATCTCTCATAATAAATCACCCTCCTTCGCATACTATATGTAGTCTATATAGAACACATCAGCACCACATACAGGAAAAACAAAGTTTATCCTTGCGAATCAATAACCTAGCATTTTGCATAATGAATCAGACTCAAAAGCCTGATGCAAGAGATTCTTTGTTAATTTATTGATTCTTAATAGAAATTTTTTATTATCTCTTTGAAATGACTCAATTTTTTATTTACACTTTTTTAGTAAACAACAAATCAATAAAATGGATCAAAAAGAGAAACACTTCGACCACGCTCAAATTGACCGATACGCTCTATTTCCCATTGTAAAAGGTGGGCTGAATTTGCAAAAACACGCGCACGCACTGTTTCTCCCAATGCTTCAAGATCATATCCTGTTGCTTGCCCTGTATTAATCATAAAATTACAGTGCATTTCACTCATTTGAGCGCCACCAATCCGTAAACCACGACACCCTGCTTCATCAATCATGCGCCACGCAGATCCATTCTCAGGATTTTTGAAAGTTGATCCCCCTGTCTTTTCACGAATAGGTTGCACTGTTTCTCTGTGGAGGGAAACTTCATCCATAGCAGCACGAATATCATCTTTATTACCGAGTTTTCCTTCCAATAAAGCAGCCGTAAAAATAAAATCTTTAGGAATATCACAATGGCGATAGGAATAATGCATATCTTTCAAACTCAGGATATGACGTTGCCCTTTACGATCCAGCGCATAGACCTCAACAACACGCGCTGCGGTTTCAATACCATTCGCACCCGCATTCATTTTAAGAGCTCCTCCAAGACCACCAGGAATACCATGATAAAAATGAAAACCTGCAATCTCAGCTTCTAAAGCGGCAGCAGCTAAATGTTTATCCGCCGTACCAGCACCAACTAAAAAGCCTTTTGGAGAAACTTGCTGCACTTGCCCAAAATTTTTTGGCGAAAGACGAATCACAACACCAGGAACGCCCCCATCACGCACTAGGAGATTAGAACCGATACCTACAATTGTTACAGGAACAAATTCAGGCAAATTTTGAAGAAAGAGAGCCAAATCTTCTTCATCAACAGGCTGATAAAAAAGCTCTGCCAACCCGCCCGTGCGAAACCACGTTACCTTACGCATCTCAACATTAGGCGTAAGTTTGCCTCTCACGCCACCCAACAGCGGTTGCAATTGCGCCAATAGCGCCTCACCATCAATGTGCTGAAAATTTATCATGACCATCCAATACCGCTAACTGATGAGGCAACGCACAAGCCCATTGTGTGATATTGCCAGCACCAAGAAAAACAATATAATCCTCTGCTTGAGCAAATTTTGAGACAAGAGACACGACATCTTCCAGACTATGTATCAAGCGCACATCACGATGACCCGCCATTTTAATATGCTCTACCAATTCTTGAGAACCAAATCCTACAATAGGCTCTTCACCAGCCGCATAAACAGGCGTAATCAACACTGTATCTGCATCATTAAAACAAGCAGCAAAGTCATCAAATAAATGATACAAACGTGAATACCGATGGGGTTGTGCAATCGCAATAACACGCCCTCTTGCACTCTCACGTGCTGCACGCAAAACAGCCTTTATTTCAACAGGATGATGACCATAATCATCAAATATTTCAATGCCCCGCCAACTTCCTGTTCGCGTAAAACGCCGTTTTACTCCGCCAAATTCTGCTAAGCCCCTTTTTATAGCTTCATTTGAAATGCCAAGTTCATGCGCAATAACAATCGCTGCCGTTGCATTGGCAACATTATGCTGTCCTGCCATGGGCAAAAGCAAATTTTTCAACTCAATCTTTCTTCCTGTTTTGCGTGAGCGAACAAGAACATCAAAATGCGTTTTTTGACCATCCATCGAAAGATTAAGAAAACGAACATCCGCTTGTGGATTTGCACCATAAGTAATCACCCAACGATCATCAATGCGACCCGCCAATGACTGAACCTCTGGATGATCAAGGCACAAAACAGCAAAGCCATAAAAAGGAACATTTTCTACAAATTGCCGAAAAGCCTCACGCACAGCATCAAAACTTCCATAATGATCCAAATGCTCAGCGTCAATATTAGTAATAACAGCAATATCAGCAGGCAGCTTTAAAAATGTACCATCACTTTCATCAGCTTCAACAATCATCCAATCGCCATCTCCTGTACGAGAATTCGTACCATAAGCATTAATAATACCGCCATTAATCACCACTGGATCAAAATGACCAGCATCAAGAAGAGCTGCAACCATTGATGTGGTCGTTGTTTTACCATGTGTACCACCCACCGCAATTGCACGCCGAAACCGCATCAGCTCCGCCAGCATCTCTGCACGTCTGACAAGCGGCAAATGTCTTTCCTTTGCAGCAATATACTCAGGATTTGTTTTTTTAATCGCAGTAGAAAAAACAACGACCTCTGCATTCCCTAAATTTTCAGCACAATGACCTATATGAACGTTAATTCCTTTTCTCTGCAAACGTTCAACATTTGCACTCTCAACTTGATCTGACCCTTGAACTTTATAGCCAAGATTATAAAAAACCTCCGCAATTCCACTCATACCGATTCCCCCGATTCCGATAAAATGGATAACGCCTATATCAAGTGGCATTTTCATTAAAAAGCTCCTCTTTTATATCTGACAACAATCGCCCTGCAATTAAGGATTCAGCCATATCAGCAAGGCAACGGGTTGCATGAGGTTGCCCAACTTTTTTTGCAGAGAACGCTTGTTTTTCCAATAAATGGGGTGCACAACAAGCGTGCATTAAAAGAGAAAAAAGCTTTTGTGCATTTAAATCTTTTTCTGATACAATTTGCGCACCACCTACACGAGCAAGCAGAGCTGCATTGGCAGCCTGATCATGATCTAAAGCATGGGGATAGGGAACAAGCAAAGCAGGTCTACCAATCACCGCTATCTCACAAACGGATGAAGCCCCAGCGCGCGACAAAATAAAATGAGCATGAGCCATACGTTCAGCCATATCATCAAAGAAAGGAGCAACCTCTGCTTGTACGCCCATATCACGATAGATTTTGATCAAGCCTCCTGCTTCACCTCGGACTTGCTGCACAATTCGTAAACGTTTACGGTTCTTATCATCGAATAAAGCAATAGCTTCTGGAACAATATGTGAAAAAGCAGAAGCCCCTTGGCTACCTCCAAAAATCAAAAAATTAAATGGCTTTTCCCCCTCTGAAGAATGATAAGGAATTTTGGCCGCCTTCAACACAGCCTCACGGACAGGATTCCCCGTCAAAAGTATTTTATGAGCATAAGCGCCATTTGGCGACAACAAACCGCCAGCGATTGCACGCACAAAAATTGCCAACACACGATTGGCACGCCCCATAACAGCATTTTGTTCATGAATAAATGTTACACGCCTCGTTAAGGCCGCAATAAAAAGAGGAGGAAAACTTGGATATCCCCCAAATCCTCCAACAAGAACAGGACGTAATTTATAAAACAACGCCAACGATTGCCCCATGCCCCTTAGCAAAGACCAAAACGTCTTTATCAGAGCAAAAGGATGGCGTCGTATAAATGTTGCCGATGAAACGATATGAATATGCTCTTCATTAAAGCACCGAACAAAAGGTCGTGCTCTTTCATCTGTTATTAAATGAACATCATATCCACGCTGCCTTAATTCAACAGAAAGGGCTTCAGCAGGAAAAAGATGTCCACCTGTACCACCAGCCACCAAAACAATAACTTTTTTATCATTCATAAGGAGTATCCAAAACAGAAGAGGAAGAAAAAGCTGAAAGGCGTGCTTCTGGCCAACGACGTGTTAAACTGAGCAAAATGCCCATTGAAAAAGCAATCGCCACCATCGAAGAACCTCCATAAGAAATAAAAGGCAATGTCATGCCTTTTGGAGGAATTAAGTGAAGATTAACGGCCATATTAATAGCTGATTGAAAGCCAATCATCATTGCCATGCCAGTAATACCAAGACGTATAAAAGAATCACGTGTATTCATGGCTATATACAATGAACGCATAACGATAAAGCCAAAAAGCATCATAATTAATAAACAAAGAATAATACCATATTCTTCAGCAGCAACGGAAAATACAAAATCTGTATGGCTATCAGGAATGATACGTTTTACTGTTCCCTCCCCAGGACCTTGCCCAAACCAACCACCATTCAAAATAGCCTCACGTCCTACATCCACTTGAAAAGTATCTCCTTCACCTGTCAAAAAACCATTAATACGCTCGCGCACATGATGCAGAAAAAGATAAGCTAAAATAATTCCTACAACACCTAAAATGAGAAAGAGAAAAATAATGGTAAGAGAGACACCAGCAATAAAAAATAGCCCCCCCCATGTTGCACTTATTAAAACTGTTTGTCCAATATCAGGCTGCAAAACCAGAAGCACACAACAAATAACATAAAGTACAATCGCTAACGTATAACCCCAAATTCCCCTCCTGCGTATCTTTTCCGAAAAAAGCCAAGCGGATATAACCACAAAAGCTGGCTTCATAAACTCTGATGCCTGTACAGAAAAACCAAATAGTAGAATCCACCTCCGTGCTCCCTTTAATTCTGGACCCCAAAATAAGGTTGCAACCATAAGAGCAAGCGTTACAATAAGCAAAAGAGCACATAAACGACGAATATTAGAAAGCGAAAAAAAAGAAATGGTAACCATCGTAAAAAATGCTGAAATGCTAAAAATGATATGCCACCGAACAAAATAAAAACTATCAGCAATTCCAATTTTTTTTGCAATAGCGGGGCTGGCAGCAAAAGACAGCATAATGCCAATTCCCATTAAAATTAAACAAGCTGCAAAGATAGAGCGATCAATCGTCCACCACCAATTAGCAATTGGATCTCTATCTGCACGCGTAACCATGATATCCACCTTATCCATTTTATAAATTGTCTCAAAGTGATATCGTTCCCCAGCCTGTTTAACAAACACTTTAAAAACAAAATTACACAAAAAAAGATTCTGGAGTCTTAACGCAAAAATATTTTTTATAACTGATGCTTTTTTTATTGTAACTGCATCACAAAAGAGACAAATGCTTCGCCTCGCATTTCATAATTTTTAAATTGGTCATAACTTGCACAGGCAGGTGACAAAAGAACCGTCACCTCTTTTGCCTTACAATCCATTGCGTCAACAGCTGCTTCACGCACCGCATTTTTCAAAGTTAAGCTCATAGAAAAGGGAAAAGCAGATCCAATAGTGCGAGCAAATTCTTCCGCTGCGCTCCCAATCAAATAGGCTTTACGAATTTTAGGAAAAAATTCTCTAAGAGACTCTATTCCTCCCTTTTTTGCCTGTCCCCCAACAATCCAAAAAATATCATTAAAGGTGGAAAGCGCAGGAGCTGTTGCATCTGCATTAGTCGCTTTGCTGTCATTGATAAACAAAACCGCTCCCATTTTACGCACCTGCTGCATACGATGATCCAGCCCTTTATAACTTGCTAAATGCTTGTTCATAGAGGAATCGGTTATTTTTAAAGCCTGCAATGTTGCTAATGCTATAAGGGCATTTTGCGCATTATGACGTCCGCGCAAAGCAGTCATAGACGCCAGATCTGCAAGCATATGACGCTGTCCTTGACAAACAGAAAAGAGCTTGGTCCCATCTGCATAAAAACCATTTTCAACAAAATGATCCTTGGAAATTGCCCAAATTTTCTTCCCCTCATGAAGCAACTGTTGATATAAAACCCGACAAGCTGCATCATCAACTGAAATAAAAGCCTGAAAAGCCTGAGCAATCAGATGCCTTTTGGTTTGCACATAACAGGCAAAACTCCCATGTCGATCAATATGATCAGGTGTTAAATTCAATAAAAGTCCAATGGTCGGCTGAAGAGAAGGAGTAAGATCAATTTGAAATGATGAACATTCAATCACATAGATACGTTTTTTAACAAATGGCTTAAGCGTCAATATTGCCTTTCCGATATTTCCTCCTATCTGCACATCATAACCCATTTGTTCTAGCAAATGAGCAAGTAAAGCCGTTGTGGTTGACTTCCCATTCGTTCCCGTAATCGCAATGAAAGGAACATCTTGGTCACAAAAACCATAATGCTGTAAAAAATGATGGCGTGCACGAACAAATAACTCAATATCACCGATAATTTCTATATTTTTTTTTCGTGCTTTTTCAACAACCCAATGGGGTTGAGGATAATTTAAAGGAACTCCAGGAGCTAAAATCAATGTAACAAACTCTGACCAATCTTCATAACGAAGATCTCGCGTTGGAATATTGTGCCGAAAAGCCATTTGCACGCTTAAAGGACTATCATCCCACGCCACCACTTCTGCACCGCCACGCATCAATGCTTGTGCCGTTGCTAGTCCAGACTTCCCTAATCCAAATAGAGCAACTTTTTGTCCTTTATAACACGCAACAGAAATCAAAATCTCACCGCAATTTAAGTGTTGAAAGACCAATAAGAGCAAGAACAATTGAAATAATCCAAAAGCGTATCACGACTTGGCTTTCAGTCCAGCCTTTTTTCTCAAAATGATGATGTATCGGTGCCATAAGAAACACTCGTTTTCTTGTTAATTTGAAATAAACAACCTGAATAACAACCGAAAAAGCTTCCACAACAAAAAGCCCACCAATAAGAGCCAAAACAATTTCGTGTTTCGTAGCGACCGCAACAGTCCCCAATAATCCTCCAAGAGCCAACGAACCAGTATCTCCCATAAAAATAGCTGCAGGTGGTGCATTAAACCATAAAAAACCAAGCCCTGCTCCAACAACAGCTCCCAATAAAACAGCCAATTCACCTGTTCCCGATACATAATGAATTTGGAGATAATCAGCAAAATTCATATTACCAGAAAGATAAGCAATCAGAGCAAAAGATAAGGCTGCAACCATCACAGGAACAATAGCAAGCCCATCAAGTCCATCCGTCAAATTAACCGCATTACCCGTCGCGACAATGACAAAAGCAGAAAAAGGAATAAAAAACCAGCCCAAATTGATAAGATAATCTTTCAAAAAAGGCAAAGCAAATCCAGATGAACCAATTTTCAGGATGACAAAAGCAGCAATTGCGGCAACACAAAACTCCAAGCTTAGCCGTGCTTTCCCAGAAAATCCTTTGTCTGTTTGTTTTGTGACCTTAAGATAATCGTCATAAAATCCAATTGCCCCAAAAGAAAGCATAACCAATAGCGATACCCAAAAATAAATATTCGATAAATTACACCACAAAAATGCCGATACTATAATGCCGGTTAAAATCATCAATCCACCCATTGTAGGTGTTCCAGCCTTTTTAAAATGTGTTTGAGGACCATCAGCACGAATCGGTTGCCCTTTACCCTGCCGCAATTTAAGAGAAGCAATGATGCTAGGTCCAAACAAAAAGACAATAAGCCCCGAAGTGAGCATAGCCGCTATCGTGCGAAAAGTAATATAACGAAATACATTCACACCTGGAAGCCAATCACTAAACGAAGAAAAAAACAGCATCATGGTAAAAAAACCTCTTAAAACTATGAAGAAACCGCTTTATAGCGATCAAGCAATGCAGTCACAATATTTGATGAACAAAGGCTATTGGATGATTTAACCATAAGCAGATCCCCAGAAGAAATTTCTGCTAAAAGAAGCGACAAAATTTTCTCAATATTTTCAGCATAATAAACCTTAACACCAGCAGACAAATCACTGACTAAAGATTTCATCGCCTCACCAAATAGAAAAACCGGATTAGCGCCGGAAAGCCGTATTGGCTTTATTAAATCACGATGAAGCTTTGCACTATACTCCCCTAACTCTAGCATATCCCCTAAAATAGCAATTCGCCGCCCCTCTTCCCCGACTGGTCCTGTAGCAAGAAGCTCAAGCGCAGCACGCATAGAAGCAGGATTAGCATTATAGCTTTCATCAATGAGATAAAATTCACCCCCATTTGATAAAGACAGTCGATAACGAACACCTCGCCCCTTTTGAAAAGAAAAATGGCGAAAAGAAAGAAAAATAGGCTCTAACTCAACCCCCATAGCATCACAAGCAGCAATAACCCCTAAACTATTTTGCACAATATGGCGTCCGGGAGCACCAATTTGAACCTCCCTATCCCGCCCCCTAATACGTACAACCATAGAAGAACGATCGGTTAGAAGACATATATCTCGCGCTTGATAATCAGCATTTTTAGTTTCACCAAAGCTTAAGATCTTCTTTACACCGTATTTTTTTACTTTTTGAACGAGATAAGAAAAAAAATCACTATCCGCATTTAAAATGGCAATGCCTTTCTCATCTAATCCTTCAAAAATCTCAGCTTTTGCCTTTGCTATTTCTTCAAGATTTTTGAAAAAACCCATATGTCCTGCACAAATATGCGTAATGAGGACAACATGCGGACAAACCAGTTTGACCAGAGGGCGAATTTCATCTCTATGATTCATGCCAATTTCAAAGATACCATAATCACTCTCCACAGGCATCCGCGCTAAAGTGAGTGGAACCCCCCAGCAATTGTTTAAAGAAGCAAGATTTGCATGAACGTTCCCAGCCGTTGCAAGTGCTTGTTTCAAAGCTTCTTTTGTCGTTGTTTTTCCCACCGATCCTGTTATCGCGATAATCTTAGCTCCTGAACGTTTGCGTGCAGCTTGTGCAAGTTTTTCTAGGGCTTGCAAAACATCAGGAACAATAATGAGTGGAGCCGATATCTTTTTCATATCCCTCAAACGATGTTCCGCAACGATAAGGGCGCCTGCACCTCGTTCATAAGCTTGCGCAGCAAAATCATGACCATCAAGATGATGCCCCTTAATGCAAAAAAAAAATATCACCTTCCGCAAGAGTACGGCTATCAATGGAAACCCCAGAAAAAGTTTCTGGGATGCTTCCCATTACAACACCATTAATGGCAGCAACAAGTGCTTTCTTATCCCATAAAGCTGTCATTTCTTTCGGTCCTCTAGAGCTTCTATCGCTTTCAGACGATCTGAAAAAGGATAAGTTGTCTGCCCTATAATTTGGCCATCCTCATGACCTTTTCCAGCAATAATTAATGTATCACCAACTTTCAAAAGCTCCACTGCGTAAGAAATAGCCTCACCACGATCTGCTATCTCTATTGCTGTTGGCACCGCCTGTAAAATATCCTTGCGTATTTTTTCTGGCATTTCTGTGCGAGGATTATCATCCGTTACAATAACAATATCCGCTTTATCCGCCGCAATTTTTCCCATCAAAGGTCTTTTTCCTTGATCACGATCTCCTCCACAACCAAAAACAACAATCAAACGCCCTTGCGTAAAGGGACGAACAGAAAGCAAAACCTGCTCCAAAGCTTCTGGTTTATGGGCATAATCAATATAAACAGGCGCATTATTTTCTGTCTTTCCGACAAACTCTAACCGCCCAGGTGCCCCCTGCAAAGTTTCAAGCGCAGAAAAAACCTTACAAGGTGAAACACCCGTTGCAATTGCTAACCCTGCTGCCATAAGCGCATTGGCTACCTGAAAATCTCCCGCTAAAGGCAAATCAAATGTATAAATATTGTTTTCCACACGGCACTCAATACACTGTTTAGAGCGTTGATGTTCGACACGATTAATCGTGATAAATTGCCCTTTACGACCAATTGTCAAGACACGGCGGCGCGCTTGTGTAACAACATCAATAACCTTTTGTGAATAGACATCATCAGCAAAAATCAAAGCAGGAGAAGATACAGGCAAAAGTGTATCAAACAATCTCATTTTAGCCCGCAAATAATCCTCTACCCCCGTATGATAATCCATGTGATCTCGCCCTAAATTGGTAAAGGCCCCAGCCGTTAAACGGACTCCATCAAGTCGTCCTTGATCAAGCCCATGCGAAGAAGCTTCAAGAGCTGCATGAGTTACACCTTCATAAGAAATTTCACAAAGAACACGGTGCAAGACGACCGGATCAGGTGTCGTGAGAGAACCATAAACATTCCGTTTAGGAGAAACAACACCAACCGTTCCTATACTCGCAGCACAAAATCCAACATGAGTCCAAATTTGCCGAATAAAAGAGACAACAGATGTTTTACCACTTGTACCAGTTACAGCAACGACCGTTTCAGGCTGAGAACCGTAAAAACGTGCAGCTGCCAACGCTAAACTATGACGAACATTAGAAACACGTAAAATGGGAACAGATAAATCCTCAAGAACAGCATAACAATCTGTAACAATTGCTCGTGCGCCACGCTTTATCGCATCATCTATATAGTGTCTTCCATCATTTTTTTTTCCTTGAACAGCGACAAAAACATAGCCTGGCAAGACTTGTCGAGAATCTGCACTGATTCCTGTTATTTCCATTGAAGAAAGATTCTGATCTTCAAAACATTCTGTAAAAACTGTTCCAAACAACATAACGATGCACCTTTGTATTCATTTTACCGTTGTTTAACGAAACTTGAATTGCTCTTTTTACTTAAAAGAGGCGAATATTCTTTTTTAAAATCGGGTTTTACACCAAGAAAACTAGCTGTACGACGAACAATATTGGCAAGCATTGGTCCAGCATTCATCCCCGCTGTTGCTGAACGCTGTCCCTCTGCAGGCTTTGGTTCATCAATAATTGTTAAAACAACATAAACAGGATCATCAATAGGAAAAGCAGCAAGAAAACTATTGAAATTTTTTGTTTTAGAATATTTTCCATTTTCAACTTTTTCAGCTGTTCCTGTCTTACCACCAACGCGATAACCTTCAACTTTTGCATTACGTCCAGAACCAATCTCACTATTTAATTTATAAAGGTAACGCATATTTTGACTTGTTTTAGCATGCAAAACCCGTTTTGCATGGTGCAAAGTTTGTTCTTTTGTACGTTTTAAAAATGTCGGAGTAATTAACCAACCACCATTCATTAAAGCAGCAGCCCCAACAGCCGTTTGCAAGGGTGTTGTTGCCATACCATGCCCAAAAGAAATCGTCATAGAATGGATATCCTTCCAATGATGTGGCACAATAGGATGGGCAACTTCAGGCAGCTCTGTTGTGAGACGATCCAGTAACCCAAGTTTTTGCAAAAAACCACGATGTTTATCAATCCCTATCGCCAATGCCTCTTTAGCAGAACCAATATTAGAAGAATAAATAAAAACCTCCCATAACGTTAAGGGACGATTTTTTCCATGAAAATCATGAATCGTATACCCACTACTTGCTTTTATTGGCTTTGAAGCATCAATAATACTGTTTAAATGAAAAATATCGGAATCAAGAGCCATGGCAGTCGTAAAACTTTTAATGATCGACCCCATTTCAAAAGCTCCTGCCGTCATCCGATTGAGACGATCACTTTTTAAAGCTTCAATAGGATTTCCAGGATTAAAGTCTGGTAGTGATGCCAAAGCCAAAACTTCCCCCGTGTGTATATTTAAAATAACAGCTCCTGCAGCAATTGCCCTATAACGCTTCATAGCCTGAATAAGTTCATCATGAACAATTGCCTGAACACGCACATCAATCGAAAGCTGAACTTGTTTTAATGATTCTTCCATGGCAAGACCAGTGGCACGCAAAGAACTCAACCCCGCATCATCAATATATTTTTCCATACCTGCAATGCCCTGATTATCAACATTTACCATACCAAGAATATGGGAAGTTACAGGTCCATCAGGATAAAAACGACGAATTTCAGTCCGAAAACCAATTCCTGGTATACCAAGAGCCATAATTTGCGTTTTCTGCATTGGTGTTAACCCACGCTGTATCCAAGAAAAACCAGATTTTCTTTTTAAGCGCTTATAGGTTTCCTGCCAATTAAGATCAGGCAAAACTGTTGAGAGCAATTCAATTGTTTCATCCACATCAATAATACGTCGTGGCTCAGCAAAAAGTGAATAAGTTTTAATATCTGTTGCCAATAAACGACCCTTCCGATCAACGATATCAGGCCGTACCATCAATTGAAGAACTCCTGGCCCCTTTGCTTCTTCAATCTGTCCACCTTCCAACCCATAAGAAATAAGGCAAGCCCCCATGATGCCATATAAAATTAAAAAGCAGAACAATGAAAAAAGCAAACGTGGACGACTAGAATAGGGACGACGAACAGAGACATTATGATTATTCAACAAATTCTTTAAACGCTTTTTCTTCTGTGAGAATAAAAAAGTCGATTTCATTACTGCGCGCCTTTTTGGACAACAGCATTTATCTGAGAAGCCCGATTATTTGTCAAAATATCCTGATTATCTTCCAATATATTTTGTTTAATCACTTCTTCAATTTGATCATGTACCCGTACCGGAATGTCTTTAAACTCCACGATTTGACGCGGCTGTATAACCTCTAACCCAAGTTCTTTTTGATAACGTTTCGCAAGTTTTTGCATGCGTGAAGGACTTATCATCACAGCCCACTCAGCACGAAGCAAACTTACCGTATTTTTTGCTGCAGCAATTTCATGCTCAAGATGATGAACTTCGTTCATTCGTTTTTGAACATCATATTTTACCTTATAAGTAAGACCTGCCATACAAATCATAATCATCACTAAGATCATATCAAATGTACGAAAAACTGTCATTTCTTGCCGCCTTCAAAACTGGCAATCTCTGCTAAACCAAATAATTTCATATCTGCTGCAAGAGCCTCTGCTTCAGTTCGTACACCAATACGCAACCTTGCAGAACGTGAGCGTGGATTTTTCAGTAACTCCTCTTTAGTTGCCGTGATCCCGCCTTTAAACAAAGAAAAAAATGTTGCTGGAGCAGCCTTTATTTCAGGCAGATAGCGTGATCTCATACATTCTCCAGAACGAACCGAAAAAAATCTTTTGACCATACGATCTTCAAGGGAATGAAAACTGACAACACCCAAACGACCTCCAGCTTTTAAAACGCGTTCAGCAGCAAATAAACCACATGCCAATTCACCAATTTCATCATTAACATATATACGAAGAGCCTGAAATACACGTGTAGCAGGATGTATACGATCTCCCGGCTTACGTCCTATCAACGCTTCGATAGCAGACACCAAATCACCTGTACGCATAAAAGGCTGAACAACACGACGTTTTTCAATCATCCGTGCAATTCGCCCCGCATAACGCTCTTCTCCTAATATCTTAAAAATACGTGCCAAATCCCTTGCTTTTAAATGATTTACAACATCGCTGGCTGTAAAACCAGTCTGAGCCATTCGCATATCCAGTGGACCATCTTTTTGAAAAGAAAAACCTCTTTCTGCTTCATCAAGCTGCATTGAAGAGACGCCAATATCCAAAATAACTGCATCCACCTTCTCTTCAACGACACGATCGAGCTGTGAAAACGCCATATGGACCAAACGAAGTCGTGGAAAAAATTCTTCAACAAGCGATTGTCCTGCACTAATAGCATGAGGATCACGATCAAGAGCAATCACCTCCGCCCCTGCCTTTAACAAAGCGCGCGTGTAACCACCAGCACCAAAGGTGCCATCAATCACTTTTGCTCCAACCAATGGCATAAGCCCAGCCAAAACTGGCTGCAACAACACTGGAATATGGCGTTCAGCTCTTTGATCCTGCTTTATCAAAATAATCCGTCTTGAAGTTATGCTGTCTCAAATCAACAGCTCTCTCATAGAAACTGATCTTAGAATAACCTAGCCTTCAACTTTCATATTAATCACAATGAACGAAAAAACTAAAGTTATCCCAAAACAGATCCTAACGCATTATACTTAAAAAAATGTTATAATTTTTTAAAATACTCTTTGCTCAAATGTCCATTTCAAACACATAGACTCCATAAAAGACTATATATAATCGATCTTATAAAATATCGCGTATCATCATGAAATATCAGTCGGCCTATAAGCCGGGTTCTGTAGAGTAAAGCTTACACTTTACATGGCAACCATTCATCTGGGACGGATGTTACCATCCGCCTCGTGCAACCTACCCGAATGACTCGCCCGGAAATCGGCTGCAAATTAATTTTGCACGTCATTTCTATTTGGTCTTGCTCCCGGTGGGGTTTACCTTGCCACATTCATTACTGAATGCGCGGTGGGCTCTTACTCCACCCTTTCACCCTTACCTATAAAAATAGGCGGTTTACTTTCTGTGGCACTTTCCCTAGGGTCACCCCCGCCGGGTGTTACCCGGCACCGTCTTTCCATGGAGCCCGGACTTTCCTCACCTGCCACATTTCAGCATTAGACAAGCGCGGCTGCCCAGCCGACTGACGCATTAATTTATAAAACATTTTCTGCTCCGTGAAAATAGCATCTTAAAATATTTTATAGCAACCTGTCTAAAAAGATGTTTTTATTTTAATGAAGCCAGATAAGTTTTCACTTTTGCGCAATATTTCGCCGAAATAGAATTCATTTTTTTTGCAGCATGACCTGCGTTATATTTAAGGATTGTACCACACGTACTTCCACCACTGAGTTTATACGCCCGAGCCAAATAACGTATACCATACTCAAGATTAGTCGCAGGATCGTACAAATCCTGTACAGAACCACTAAAGCCCAACCCTCGTGCCGTAGAGGGTTTAATTTGCATCAAACCTATTTCGCCAGCAGCCCCCTTTATACTTGCTTTATAATTACTTTCAACTTTTACAACAGCATGTGCTAAATTAACGGGAACATTATATTTATTCGCAAGTTTTTGAATAAGAAATTCATAAGGACGATGAGAAATCTTAGAAGCAACAATCACTGAGGCTTCTCCTGATTCTACAACATTTAAGACATTATGAGTCCAACTTATATCAAGTACAAAAAATACAGCACACGCTGTATTTAACAAGATTTTCAAAAATTGCATTTTCCTTCTCTTCACTCAAACATTCTCAAATTCTAGCCGCAAATAATTTGCAAACGTATTGTACAAAAAAAGAAAGCAAAATAACGGCTTGAAAAAGGAAAGAGTAAGACAATTTCAAGATAAAATTCTGCAACAAAAGAAAATCTCTTTATACAAAAATTATAGATTTCTCTATATCATAAAATAAAAAAAATAAAGAGACTATAATTAATCTTATAGCGTATTAAATGAAATGATATAATCTATAAATTGCTGTTAGCGCTATTATATCACTCAATTTTTATATTAAAAAAAATAGCATCTTAAACGGATATAAAATTTTTTACATAAGATTATTAATTTTTTTATTGAGATCAATCCCACAAAGCAAAAGAGATTAGAACATCTTTTACCGAAGATCCTCAATATCAAAAAAGTTTCATAAAAAATATAAACCGTTATCAACGCTTCTCGCTAGTTAATAAACACCCACAACACTCTTTATGTGTGATAAAACCTCAACAAATAACAAAACAAATCCTTACCCCCATCATTGCGCATAAAAATTCATAAATATACTAAGATCTGTAAAATAAAGGAATCTTAAATCCTTTAAAAATTTTTTATTTTCTGATATCAAATAAAAAAATAACTGGCATATCAAATGCGATTAACGTGTTTTATCATAGTCAATACTGCTTTTGTCATTATAGCAATTGATAATGCGATTAACTTTACCAATACCCTTGATAGACTTGCTATCACTCCTGTAATGATTGCAACATTATCCTCATACTCCGATTGCTTACCTTTTGAGTAAGATAATTTTTGATCTTACAAATTGATTATCTCCTCGCACTTTTCAAAACTTCACGAAAAGCTCATGCTTCTTAAAATAAAACCCAAAAGCGCTATTAAAAAGATAGCTAAAAATAAGCATTAGCAATGGAAGGACGAGAAATCGCTTTTGAGAGAGCCATAGCAATAGTTTCACCAGATTTGTGAGCCTGCTCACGACTCTGACCATTTTTAAAAGCAAGCGCAATTACATCGCGACGCAGCTGCGCAATAAACAACTCTTGCTGTTGAGGACTCATCTTAGAAAGATGCTTGATAATATCTGGAAAAGACACGGACAATCTCTCTAACAACAACTCCTCTGTTACATCAAGCTTCTGAGAGGAAAAAGAAGAGCGACCGGAAAAAAACTGATAAACAGCACTACTTCGAGAAGCAAAAAAGACAGCGCCAGAAATAAAAAATACAAATAAAATAAAAATAATACGATGCAAAAAAGATCCCATTATCTCTTACCTAAAGATCACAGAATACAAACACAGATTCCTTTTATGATTCTCCTTATAGCATTCAACAATGCCTCAATAAAGAAAAATCAAATTATTGAAAATGAATACGCTAACAATATCCGCCCAATAAGACCTGCACCTCTGTGTATTTAGGTACTATAGGCGAAACTAATAACAGATCTTACACTTCCCCCTAATAACACCTTACAACATCCCCTAAAACAATTATAAAAAGCCTGACTGAGGAAATCCTCAGTCAGGCCAGACAATCTAGGGGATCCACGCGGGGGGGGGGAGGAGGTTCCCCGATTGTCCTCTCACATCAACCACTAAGATAGCCGATGCAATATTCTTGCTATGGAATAAAATTCTTTAAACAACAAGAAATTCTTATCATCTTCTACGCAAAAAAACATAAAAGAGTTATAAATTGTTTAAAAATGTTTAAATTTAGGCAAAAAAAGTTCACAATGACCCAATTTGAAGCAATTTTATTTCAAGAAGTATCAATTAGAATCTACGATCATTATAACTTAGAATCTACGATCATTATAACTGTTAAATAGTTTCTTTCATAACTCTGATGATCATAATTAAAAAACCGTGATTTCTACGTATCCACCCTATAAAAATCAAACTATGTAAAAGTAGAATCACTTTTCCAACAGCAATCACCACAAAAGAAAAACGTAGATTTTTAAAATCTTACACAAATAATTGTAAAAAATGAAAAATATCTTCTTGCAAGAAAACTCTGAATTATCTAAATAAAAACAATAAATTAGAGAAATAAAATCTTATCTATCTTTATAAAAAATTTCTGTAAATGATCATTAAAATATTGTCACATCCCTTATGTAACAATCAATGAAAAATTTAAACAGCTTAATCTTATGAAAAAATGAGAGCTCTGAAGGTATTTGTTTCGAATCACGCCCTATAATCATTCCAAATAATGATAAACTATTTTAATAATAACCAACAGTCTCTAACGCATTTTAGCATAACAAACCGAGATCAATGCAGACATCTTCTCTTAATCTCTATCATTTAAATGATCCCGTAAAATAATACACACAGTAGTTTCTATGCTTAAAAATTGTTGTAGTCTGTTTTTCTAACGTAACCAATTCATTTATTTCTAATCATAACTCATCATTTTACAATTTACATGAGAGATCTCAGGAGGGTAAGGTTCCCTTATTTTATAAATCTTCGTCTATTGAATCAATGAATAGTCATACTATCGCACATCACAAACAAGAAGAAGCATATGGATAAAAAACATAGAAAGAGTCAAAATACCTTCTATGAACCATTTTAAAGCAAGATCTGCAGTAACATGAGAAACTGAAACATAAACGATGATGCCGGCTTACAACTTTTACTTAAACTAAAGACAATGGTGCCCTATCAATTTTACGCTATACTCATGGACTGTGTCATAAGATGAGCGGCAAGCATAAAAAGAAAGAAAATCACTTTTGGTAAGAAAAATGGACTTATTTAATAACCTTCATACTTCTCATGATAAAAAAATACGAAACTTTAGTGTAATATCACGCTTTTCTTTCCTACTTGCAGCCACGAACTATCCATAAATCATCGTCAATCTGATTTTTATGAATATAATGCAAAACACATAGACGAACGTCATATATAAATGCTTGTAGGAAGAAATAAACGTAAAGCCAGATGCGTTATTATAACCGTTGTTGTACAAAATGTTTTTAAAATTCAGAATATCACTCCAATCCATTACCAATTTATGAGTAATTTTATGGCATCATCTACCAAGCTTTTACTTTTTCTATTACTTGTAAATCAACACCTGCTCCTAACATAGCAATATTTTTGAGATAAATATTAGAGCAAATGAGAACCATATGAACAGTCCCAGCTTTTATATACTCAATTAGAGTAAAAATATTTACGTCTGTTTGAGAAATCGAAAAAAAGCCATCATTCATTCTGAAAGAAACATAAAGGTCAAAAGATAAAAACCTATTGCCATATTTACCATCTCTTTCATTTGTCTTTACGACTTTCAAACAGGCTCATAACGCTGTGTTTTAAATAATGAATATCATGCATTGTCTTACCCTTTTACTTTTTCGTCTTTTTAGAGCATCTTTTTGCACCCCTCACTAAAAATTCCAAGGTATTTCTTATCTAAGCACCTGTTTTAAAGAGACATCTTAAGATCGCACCACCATTTTTGACATTTATGAAGGTATGAGCCATTACTATATTATATTGTGGGATGTTATATCATATTGCAGCCGCTCTCACATTCAGAAAATGTATAAAAGATGTATTTCCTTTTACAAACGGTATTATTTAGATAAATATCTTCTCTTGTAACAGACAAACAGACTCTTTTGGATTCTGAAACAGAAAATTTGAAATGAAAAAAATATTCTTATATTCAAGCCTCTCATTGAAGTCTAAAAAATAAATGATCTTTTAAAATCAATATATTAGCTAATAAAACAAATATGATATCAAGACACCTTAAATAATAATCCTCATAGGGTTAACTCTATAGAAGGTGCCTTCATTACACAGCCTCCACGCCCCTATGAAACACGAAGACTCTCATATAAAAACATAATACAAATGTAAAAAATAATAGATTATCAATGATTGAATAAAGTTTTATCTCTACGCTATTCCTTGAGAAAAATCAGAGAATAAAGCACGTTACCAAACGCGATTTATGCAAAATCTACTTGTTTATCTTTGATATCGTCAACCAATAAACGCGGATCACGAGCAAGCCAAAGCGTAACCATACCCTCCTCACTGTTTTCATTTTGTATAGGAGTAAGCCAAACCGTTTGTTCTAGAACAAGTCCCGCATTTTTAAGCCATTGTTCTATTTGTAAAGCCGAAAATCCAAGACGCATATGCGCTTGATCAGAATATGAAGATTCAATTTCATGATAACCAAAATCCACAATCAATAAACGGCCATGAGGACGCAAAACACTTGATATCTCATGAAGAAATATTGCAGGATTTTCAAGAAAATGTAAAACCCAATGAAGAATAACTAAATCGAAAGTTGTATCTCCAACAGACAAGTGAAAAACATTGCTATCAAGCACGACTTCAACCGCATGCGTATAAATATTAGAAAACAATTTTAAGACAGAGTCTCCACCTATTCCAATATTCAGCATCGTCTGAAATGGTTTATCGCCAATGATTTCAAGTAAAGCGTTTTTCACACTATGATCTGCCATATAGAATGACCGTAATACATCCCATTGCAACGTATTTTGCAAGAAATGCTTCTTTCTCGTTTTTTGACGCTGCTTTTTAACATCCTTCAAACGTTCTAAGTCGTGCACTAACAACATATCATGCTTTGGCAAAGCCAAAAGAACACCCATCACAATGTCTTTACCCCAAAAATCATGACAAAGCTTAAAATAAAGGCTATCTCCCTTCTGATAACGCTCAATCAATCGTGCTTCGTACAATAAACGTAAATATCGTGATATACACGCTTGCGACTGATCAAAAATAAAAATAAAATCAGGAATTGTTAAATCTTCATGATGCAAGAGCGTAAGAACACGTAAATGGCTTACTTCTGCGACCGCTTTCAGCAGCACAATCATTGCATCTAAACTTGCACTTTTTTTCATAATTATCCCTTAAACATTCCTATAAACATTTGTTGATAGGAAAAAAAGTCAAGCATAAAACGCATATTCTCATCTATTTTGTTCTCTCTATTCTATGTATACTATGAAAAAAATAGGCTACTGTAAAAAACGAACAGATCTTATCCTCTGCTTCTCGTTACAATGATAAGGCATTGATTTATAAAAACAGTTCATCATTTTCAACTTGAATAAAAAACCAGAAAACCGTAAATTTTTCTCATTTCAAACCTATTCATGATAAATCAATCCAAATCATTCTCTTACAGCTCATAAACGGAGGAGACATATGGATAAAAATACCTTTTATGGTCATCTCAAAACAAGAACTGCACACCATTGAGAGAAAATAAATAACATGATGGTGCCAGCTTGCATTTTTATTAAGTAAAGATGATAATGCTCAATGACCAGAGCATTTGTAGAAATAGTACTATACTCTTCATCCCCTCCTTTTCATTGCAATTTTACAAGCAATAACCGATTATATACCATGAGTAGAATAACCCTCTTTAGGTCATAATTTCATAAAGTATCTCTTACTATTTTCAATAAATAAAAACTTCCACTGCGTACACACACACTTTATTTATAAAACAACAAACGCTATAAAATACACTATTTTTTCAACAAAGTTGAGATAAAATAAAAAATTCTAGCGTGTAAGAGGTTTATAATTTACATGCTTAGGATTAAAAGATTCCGCTCCAAGACGACGAACTTTATCAGCCTCATATTCAGCAAAATTACCTTCAAACCATTCTACATGGCCATCACCTTCAAAGGCCAAAATATGTGTTGCCAATCGATCAAGAAACATACGATCATGCGATATGATAACTGCACAACCGGCGAAATTTTCCAACGCATCTTCCAATGCACCCAATGTTTCAGTATCAAGATCATTTGTCGGTTCATCAAGAAGAAGCACATTTCCCCCCTCTTTTAGAAGTTTCGCCAAATGTACGCGATTGCGCTGCCCTCCTGATAAATTTGCCACCTTCTGCTGCTGATCTGCCCCCTTGAAATTAAAAGCCCCGCAATAAGCGCGGCTATTCATCTCATATTTGCCTAATTTAATAATGTCATTTCCACCAGAAATTTCCTCCCAAACAGTTTTATTCCCCACCAAGGAATCGCGACTCTGATCCACATAACTCATGTGAACTGTTTCACCAATACGTATTTGACCTGAATCGGGCTGTTCCTGTCCCGTCAACATTTTAAACAAGGTCGACTTTCCCATACCATTGGCCCCAATAACGCCGACAATGCCACCAGCAGGAAGTTTAAAAGAAAGAGAATCAATCAATACACGTTCACCATAAGCTTTAGAGAGATTATCAACTTCAATAACAACCTGTCCTAATCTTTCTCCAATAGGAATAATGATTTGCGCCTCTCCAGGACGGCGCTCACGTGCTGCTTGAACCAACTCATCATAAGCCTTAATCCGAGCTTTTGACTTTGCTTGTCGCCCTTTTGGACTAGAAGCGATCCATTCTTGCTCGCGTGATAAAGCACGTTGACGCGCTACCTCTTCACGACCTTCTTGAGCCAAACGCTTGGCTTTAGCCCCCAAATAAGCAGAATAGTTCCCCTCATAAGGAATACCTCTACCGCGATCTAACTCTAAAATCCAACCCGTTACATTGTCGAGAAAATAACGATCATGGGTTATCAAAAGCACGGCCCCAGGATATTCACGTAGATGCCTTTCAAGCCAAGCGGTCGTTTCAGCATCTAAATGGTTTGTCGGTTCATCCAAAAGTAATAAATCAGGTTTTGACAAAAGCAATTTACAAAGTGCAACACGCCGCTTCTCACCACCCGAGAGTTTTGTTACATCCCCATCGGCTGGCGGACAACCAAGAGCAACCATAGCCATTTCCACTTGATTTTCTAAATCCCAAAGATTCTGACTGTCAATAATGTCCTGAAGCTGTGCACTTTCATCAGCCGTTTCTTCGCTATAATTCATCATCAATTCGTTATAACGCTCAAGAATTTCTTGTTTATCTGCAACACCTTCCATCACATTGCCACGCACATCTTTGCTCGCATCAAGCAAAGGTTCTTGTGGTAGATAGCCACAGCGTGCTCCTTCAGAAATCCATGCTTCTCCTGTATATTCCTTATCTAGCCCAGCCATAATACGTAAAATAGTTGACTTCCCTGCACCATTCGGCCCTAAAATACCGATCTTCGCATCTGGATAAAAAGACAAATGAATATTTTCTAGAATTTTTTTATTGCCGTAAGACTTGTTAAGCCCAGCCATATGATAGATAAATTGACGTGCCATAAATTTCTCTTTATATTGTGCGATATTAAAGATTAGGATTTTGAAAAAACTGCTTTTGCTTTTTGAAACTGTACAGTAAATAGCATTTACATCGTATCAAAAGCTTTTCGCTTTATATTGGTACATTTTTTCTAATCTCACAAGCCCCAGTATGGTCCTGAATGCAAAAAAACACCCCCCCAAAAAACAAAAAACAAATCTTTTTAGCTGTACCTGAAACCTGTTATCAAACATTACCTCTCTTTTCCATACCAGGTATAACGTTGTATTTTTATCGTATTAAACCAACTTATCAATGTAATATGGTACCAAAAAGAAAAGCAATTCTCTATGCACCTTCTTTTTTCGCTTTATGGGCTTTACATCACGCAGTAAAAAATCCTTCCCTTTTTTCATCGATTTTTTGCTACGGGAAACAATGGTCTTCCCCCCTTGCCTTGATATGGCTTAAATTACGTTTACAAAACGATCGCCGCCTTATGGGATCTGACGTTCCAAGCCCAATGATCATGAAAGCTTTGCACCAACACGTGGCAAAAAATGGCTACAGTGCACTTCCCATTGGTACGTGGTTACAATTCGTAAAAAACTATAAAACCAATTGTAAAAACTTATCCATCCCCCTCTTTTGGCTTGATAATTATAAAAATAGTATCAATATCCAGCAAATCATTTCAAAACTTCAAGACAAAATATAGCTTTTTAAAAATACGATAAAAGCTCATCTCGTATAGGAATATATTTATGGAAAAAAAAGCCTTAATCGTCATTGATGTTCAAAATGACTTCTTACTAGGTGGAGCACTTGCCGTACCACAAGGTGATGCTATTTTACCCGCCGTCAATAATCTCATAAATCATTTTGACCACGTTATCTTAACCCAAGACTGGCACCCAAAAAACCACTGCAGCTTTGCTTCCTGTTATCCTGAAAAAAAACCCTATGATACCATCATTCTTGACTATGGTCCTCAAATACTTTGGCCTGATCATTGCATACGAGGAACACAAGGAGCAGAATTTCATACATCTCTTAGAGTGGAAAAGGCACAACTTATCCTTAGAAAAGGCTATAATCAAAAAATGGATAGCTATTCTGCTTTTCTTGAAAATGATCAAAAAACACCAACAGGTTTACAAGTTTATCTCAAAGAACACGGTTTTACCAAGCTCACTATGTGTGGCTTAGCAACTGATTTTTGTGTCGGATTTTCTGCTCTTCACGCTATACAATGCGGTTTTAAAGTCAGTGTTTCATTAAATGCCTGTGCTGGTATTGATGTAAACGGATCACTAAACACTATACTTAAAACTATGAACGAAGCTGGTATAGAACTTTTAATGGTCTCTTAAAATATTCTTCTCTAACCTACCATTATAATATACTGATTTATAATAAATAAATTATTTTTCACATATTTAAGTGAGAGTCCAGAATATCGTAAATTCTCTTATTTCAAACCTGTTTCAAAATCATTCTCTTACACGTTACAAAGAGAATCAATGTATGAATAAAAATCATTCAAAAAAACAGTAAAATGCTTCTTATGAACCATAAATAGCAAGAGCTTGTTTATAATATTGAAAGCTGATAAAAAGTATAGCATCAGCTTTCTGTATTATATTTAGGTCAAAAAATACCCTAGAAATTGTACACTATTCCCTTCATGGGGTAGTGTCATGCAATGGACTCAACCTTAAAACAAAAGCAAATAAGCAATAAGATAGTATTTTATTTTGCATAAAAGACTTCTTTCTATTCAAAGATATGGGATAAACAAAAGCGTGAGAAAATAAAAAATCTCCATTACTTAGACACAACATGTTTATCTAATTGACGATACTTAAAACGAATCGAAGAATATAATGCCATCCCAATAATACAGACTCCCACAAGTCCTGTTAAGACTTCAGGAACCGATATAATCGTTTGCAGATACATAATCACCGCAAGAACTAAAATTGCATAAAAAGCACCATGCTCCAAATAACGATAATGCAATAATGTTCCTGATTCAACCAACATAATTGTCATAGAACGAACGTACAATGCACCGATACCAAGACCTATCGCAATAATAAAAAGGTTGTGTGAAAAGGCAAAAGCACCAACCACGCCATCGAAAGAAAAACTAGCATCAAGAACTTCTAAATAAAGAAATGCCCCTACTCCCCTGTGAGCTACTGTTGTTAAAGTCTTTTGAGGAGCATCCAAGAGATGACCGACAGCTTCAACACCGATAAAGGTCAAAAGTCCATAAAGGGCTGCGAATAAAAAAGTTATTTTATCTTCTGCGTCAATCTGACCTGAAACAAATAAGATAAAAATCAAAACAATTGCAATATCAATCCCGACAAGCGCCCCAAACTTTTGAGCAGGTCTCTCTATAACATTAAGCCAATGCACCTCTTTTTCAGAATCAAAAAAATATTTTAAACCAACCATCATAAGGAAAGTTCCTCCAAAAGCCGCAATCCCCATATGCGCATCAGTTAAAACTTCAGCATATCGATGTGGTTCCCATATCGCTAATTTGACTGCCGCAATTGGATTAATCCCAACAGCAACGACAACCACCAATAATGGAAAAACAATTCGCATCCCAAATACAGCTATCAAAATGCCCCATATAAGAAAACGACGACGCCACAACGGATCCATTCTACTAAGGACACGCGCATTGATAATAGAATTATCAAAAGATAAAGAAATTTCCAAAACTCCTAAAACAAAGCAAATAAAAAAATATTTAAGAAAACCACTAATACTTTCCGTTTCAAACCAACCAATAACCCCTCCTAAAAAGACACCAGTAATCGTGAAAAAAAAAGCAAACCCAAAATAACGTAATAGGGACATGATCATTCCTCAAAGTTTATTTTCTAATTCATCTAAAGCACACCCAGTACAAATCCAAAGTTTGCATCTCTTTAAAGTTGTATCCATTAATGCAGAGGTGTATAGAATATATATGGTAAAGTTACATGAAAATTCTCTCACAAAAAGCAAGAGACAAATGTAGGAAACAGAGAATTTTGTTTTGAAATGAATATCAATTGTCAATACAATAAGTGAAAGATTTATTTCTATCCACGAAAATAAAAAATTTAAAAAATTAAAGCTATAAATATTGACATTATATCATAGAATATTAATACATAGTGTGCTTTTATTATTTAATGATTTATACCATGATGATTTACTGAGGGAGATAATTCGTGGCACGTCCTGAAACTGAATCAAAAACCATATTTGGAAAACGTTTACGTTATGTACGTCTTGCTTTAGGCGATCCATCACGTGAAACCTTAGCTAAAAATTTTAGCATGACAAAAAATTCCATTGCTTTTTATGAGCGTGGAGAAAGAGAACCCAATCTTAGTGTCTTACAAACATACCGCACGTTATATGGTGTCAATATTAATTGGCTTTTAACTGGACAAGGAAAAATGTTTGACACCGAATATACAAAAGGTGATTTTGACTGGAGTTATTTTATTAAAAAAATCGAAGGACTGGAAGAAACACTTGCCAACAGTGATCGTAACGAAAAAATAAATCAAGAAAAAATCGACAGTTCTTATGAAAAATTGCAGCAATATTTGTCAAGACAAGGTTTATCAAATGGGCTCAACCCTAAAACTACAGCATCTCTGATCGATATGAAAGCTAAAATGGCCAATTCTTATACCCTTAGCTTATTTATTGATTTACTCATTCGAAGCGTATCCCAAAAAGAGGCTATAGCTAATCAATAAACGTCTATTTCAAAAGAAAAAACAAGAAATGATTAAGCTCTATCAGTATGGAGGAAAGCATTTTTCACTTTATCCATGCTGGTGAAATTTTGTATAATTTATAAAATTTATTTCTATAACGACAATAAAATATTCGTGTTGTAAATGAAAGTACAGTGTCTTTAAATTAAAAAAATAATTTTATAGTATAAAATTCTCATTCATATCTTATTGACAAGAAATTTTTTCTTGTTAAAAGAATAATAGCTCTCATAGAAATTATTTTTTAGGTCAGAAAATTTAAGGGTAATATATTGACGACTTCCTATAGAGACATACATTAATGTTTACAAACGGATTAGTTAAATATTTATCCTGAAAATTATCAGCTATTTTATGAGGTGGGAAGCATGTATTTTGAGGTGTTTCAAGGAGTTCACAATCAATGGTATTGGCGTTTAATTTCAGGAGATGCACAAAAAATTGCTTTTTCTAGTAAAGGTTATCCAACAAAACAAGATATCCTAATCAATATTGAACAAATCAAAGAAATTACACATAAGGCTCTTATTAGAGAACTACAGCCCTAACGTTCTTTACCATTAAAATAAGCGTTTATTTTGCATAATGGTATGTTGAGTTACTTTCGTGACAAGTAAAAAGTGACCGTTTTTCCCTCAATGGGAGGGAGTTTTTGCATTATTTCTGACACTCAATAAATAACAAACACATTTTTGTAGATTATATATTTGTTTTCAATCATACTCAAGTCTCTATAGCGTTTATCAAAAAGAAAATCTCTTAAGTCTTGTATTTTTCATAAAAAATAAACGCACATGAAGAGAAGATAAATCATCAATAATGAAATATAATTACTCTACCAGATATTAATATCTTTTACATTCATATTCCTCTTCTGTATCTGATAATCATAACTGACTTACCCATTTTATCTTCATAAAAAGCAAATATCTCTTTTTTTCTATTATCATGCAATTTTTTATACCTATTAGTTGAAACTATCGTAGCATTTATACCTTACATCTAATAGGAACGCGCAAAATTTTTTCCAGCCATAATATAAAATTGCTGGATTGTACAGACGCGCTTTTTAATAACCAGTATACCTATAAACTGGTTTATCATCATAAACTCTTATTTCATGACCAACGACGCTCTGTCTTATAAATTTAAATGTTTTCATAAAATCAGAGTAAACTTAAATATTCTCTTCCAATACAATCTCTCCATCAGCACCATAATTGGCTTCATTAAAGTCTATCTCTCTCATCATTCCAATCTTCCTAACACATTTCTACTCCCTTTAATGCAAAATATGAATACAATCACTCTTTATCATCTTCATATTTAAGCATTTTTTGATATTTCTTTTCATTTTTTTCATATTTCTTAATTTGTTTTTTCAGTTTTTCAATTGCTTGATCACGTCTTTTAATCACCATACTTTGCTCTCTAATAGCTCTATCTCGTTCTTCAGTCATCTTCATAGAATCTCTTAAAAACTCATGCTTTATTCTTCTAGATTCCTCTTTTAAAACTTTCACTTGACTGCGATAATATAAAGAAAACCGAAATATGATCCCGCTGAACAACAAAACAACAACCATTGCTCCCAATAAAATTTCGTTTACACTCATTTAGATCTCCCTTAATTGTCGCTCAAGTGATCATCCTGACCAATTTGTTTCATCTTCAATCAAAAAAGAATGCAATAAATTGCATATTCCAAGTGTGAACAATCACTCTCGGCATTCTTATTTTCTCCATTAAAGCCATTGATAAATGACGCAAAAAAATCTCTGAAAGCGGCTAAATCTACACGCTTACACCAATTATTTGCGACACATTTATTGACACAAAATACAAAAAATAAGGAACGTCAAATAAAACTAACGACGCAATGCAATCATACAAGCCTTGCCCAAATCGTTCTTATCTTCTTTTTTACGCCATGTGGAATGCGGCTATATATGAAAGTTTTCATTATTACAAAAATCCTCAGTGTCACAAAACACAGCATTTCTGCAAAATTTTGCCTTCCTAAAAATCTTTACATCACCATAAACTAAAGCATCACTATAAACTCGAGCCTTTCTACAATCACGAGTGTCACCATAAAATTCAAAACATTGAGTATTCAAAACTTGATCAAAAAAGACCGCATTAGCGTAAACATATGCATCTCCACTCATATCCAAATAACTATAAAGTGCTTATCTTTCATAAACATGCGAACTCTTACGAACGACTACATAACTATATGTTAATGCATTGTTATCAATAACAATATCATTGTAAACACAGACTTCATTATAAACCGCAGCATCATAAAAACACATTCATCCCCGTAAGGGCATTGATCAAATGTACACCCCCTCCCACACAACCACCTTTGGGACTCAGATTACTTTCCTGTTCAATAAAATATCCAAAATCACTTTTTTTGATATTTCCCAAATTTTTTAACGCATATATACGATACACCATCTGATAGTGATCTAATTTATTACAATAAAGGAGAAATCAGTATTCTTTGCCCATGAATTTACATTTTTTCTACAGCCATTATCCTATCTCTTAAGGCTCTAAAGCTTCGTTATACTCACACACCACCTCAACGCAGAATTTTTTTACAAATTCTGATGTTGGGGTATATCTTGATTTATAATGCTGCTACGTATACTATTACAGTGAAATTTCATAAACATACGAGTGTGTATCGCCATTTCTGGTATACACATTTATTTTTTCACAACCGTGGAACTAAGCAACCATTTTTTATTGATTCGAATCTGAAAGTGTATGGGGACATTTTGTTATTAGTTAAAAACAACTCTATATGCTTCATTAGCGAAGAGCTACACATGGATATTTTCACGCTCCTTGTATCATATATTCTGGATTCGCAACGCAATATTAACGCTATAGCGTAAATATGTAAAGGTCTAAAAATGACAAAGACTGAAAAAGATTGGTTCCAACGTTTAGTTGAATTGATAAAAAGTGACGGACGAACAATGATTGAAATAAGCAGAGCTGCAGGCTGTGGACAAAATTACGTCCAACAAATGATAAATGGAGGAAAGAGGCCTTCAGTAGATAAACTCATGGCTATTTTGAACACACTGGGAAATGCTAGTGCCATATATGTAATAACTGGTTTCAACATCTCCGATGAAGACTTAAAACTCATAACTTTGATTTCGTCTGGAGATAAAAAGAAGATTGAAGCCTTAAATGTTCTGTTGAATGAGCAGAATCTGTAGAATTTTCTACTCTATCCAATATCGCTTGCTTTTGAGACGTCGATAACGACTCCCATTTCACAATAATATCAGATAAAGTTGTTTCAAATTTTTTATCATTCTTCATAGTCATACTCCATGTAGTCAAACTATATAACGCTAAAGCGTTTAAATATATCTCATACCTTAGAAAAAAATATTTGCAATAGGCAGTATGGAAGCAATTGTGTACAAACTTATTTTACAAAATCAGATGAAGTTCTATTAGTCATGTACCATGGTGAAACAGAAAGCATCACACGATCCAAACCTTCTTATAAAAATTGGTATAATCTATCAAAAACGCGAATAATGTTACGCATATCTTGTGATTCGGACCAATAACAAACTAATGTGAAAATATCCCTGAAGACACCCCTGAACTCTATATAAGAGAACACGAAAAAGCTTTTTTGAAAAAAACATATCACAATTTTATTCTACATAGCACCATCTATGTTTTTTAAACAATATTGCAAAGCAAGAATATAACAATGTTATAGGAATAAATTCTTATAAACAGAGTTACACTACCTAAAACTCTGTAACACGTTTATAGGGGAACCTCCCCTCTAAACGCACCTTGTAAATACTAATATAAGTCTCTATCATAAGCAAAAATGATACTCTTAAAAAATAAAATGAATCACCATACATAATCTTGTACGTAAATTGTATGCAGATTTACAACAAGAGAAAAATTTTCTTATGTAAATGAAGAATTATATTTTCAAAGTATGATTTTGAAGAAGAAGTGTACTTTTCCCAAAAAAACATCCTCTCTGCCAATAATTTTTCATATGAAAGAAAACTCATAACAAAGATAAAACTCTCTACACAATCAATACAAAAAAGTGCTAGATTTACCGAAATATTGCCAATCTCTTATGAGAGTAAAATCAAAAAAGACATCTGTTCTTCAATAATAATTCGGATGACATGAAAACTCTATAATTTGAGCATTAAGCAAAAATACACAAAGACAGAAAATAGCATTTTAACGAATTTTCTAATATCATAGAAAACATTTCTTACAGAATAATAAAATGCTTATTACAATAAAATCTGGATGATGCAAAGCGATAGAAACAATCACTCAATTGACTTTTCAAAGAACAATTGATGAAATTCTTTTCAGAAAACACGCCACCGTCACTATGAACAATATGTCTCAAAAATCAAATAGAACTCCTCTTTTGGGAAAAAGAAAATATCAACAAATGTTATCATCGTTGACCCCATCATATATATGAAACCTATGGATCACATTCTCTTATATACAACCTTTCATCACGATAATGCTATTCGAACGTCTAAAAGACATTAACATCACTCAGAAAAAAGTAAATTTAAACTAAATGTTTTTTGAGGCATTTGTTCTAAACAGGTAGAATCTTTAAAATTGGTCCTATTGAGATCTGTTTATTTGCAGAATAAGCATAAATAAACTTATCCAATGAAGCCTTTAGCCTTCTATTTTATGAAGAACATCATACAGAAAAAGTAAAAAAACAGCATATAAATTAAGAAAGTAAATAACGATGCATATCAGTTAATCCAAATGCTAAAATGTTGCAAATGAGAGCACTTCTTTGATGAGACTAAAAAGCATACCATCACTTTATATTAAAGCGACTGATAGAAAAAACAGCAACAAACAATGACAACGGATTTTAGAACAAACAGGAAAATAAATAAATAAAAACAAAAAAGGGAGAATCCCAAAACTTTTATATAAGCTATCCATTTTTCTATTGGCCATTTCCCTATTGGTGGGCCCGGAGGGACTCGAACCCCCAACCAAGCGGTTATGAGCCGCTGGCTCTAACCAATTGAGCTACAGGCCCCACATAGGTTGTTTTTCTCTAAACTAAAATGCCCTATGATACAAGAGCTGACAAAGATTATAACTCATCTTTTTCTCTTTTCTATTGGTTTTTTTTTCAGTGCCCTAATTTCTTTACAAGAACTCTTAAAAATGAGAGAATAGTTAACTAACAAATATAAAGGTATAGATATGATAGAAAAGAAAATTCAACCACTGAAGGGTTCTCTGGTTAAAACAGTTATATTAGCATTTACACTCTTAGCCTCATCATTGACTGTATGTGCTTATGCTGAAGAAAATAAAATGAAAAATGCAACGATTACAGTGACTGCAATCGGAGAAAGTCAAGCTGCACCGGATATGGCAATTATTAATCTAGCCGTTGTGACCTATGACAAAACTGCCCAAAAGGCATTAGCTTCCAATAATCAATCCATCAACGATATTATAAAAGCTTTTAAAAACAATGGCATACAAGCAAATGATTTACAAACATCAGGCTTATCCATTTATCAGTCAACCTCTGATAAACACCACGAAAAAAAGAATAATGAAAAACTCTATCATGTTTCAAATTCTTTAACCGTGCGCATTCGTGATCTTACCAATGCTGGTAAAATCTTTGATCAAGCGATGACACTAGGTGTTAATTCAGTTAACGGTATTACTTTTACCAACGCAGATACAAAGCCATTTTATCAAGAAGCACGTAAAAAAGCCATTACTGAAGCCATTGAAAAAGCGCAAACGATAGCGCAAGCAGCCGATTTGAAATTAGGAAAAATTATTGAAATCACTGAAACGGATGATTATTATCACCCAACACCACGTCTCATGAGTAAAGCAGCAGATGCAAGCTACGCAAATACAAATTTTGCAGGTGGTGAATTAAATTATAATGTGAGCGTCACTGTCGTCTTTGCAATCGATTAAGTCACCAACTGTTGTATAAAAAATCACATTACTAGCCTTCACAGAGAAGACCAGTAATGTGGTGAAGATAATCTTCCTCAGATAATGATTCGTCTTCGTAAACCTCTATCTGACCGCGTGCAGAAATACGCGCTGTATGTACCGTCTGACAATCTCCTGATACCAATGGATGCCACCAATGAAGATCTTTTCCCTCATAAATTAATCTATAAGCACAACTTTCTGGAAGCCAACGCGCTGTTTTAACTGTCGTAATGTCTAGCGATATACAATCTGGTACAATTGATTTACGATGAGCATAATCTCGACACCTGCAGGTTTCCCCATCTAAAAGACGACAAGCAATACTGGTTGTATAAAGGTCACCCGTATCATCGTCCTCAACTTTATGGAGACAACAACGGCCACAGCCATCACAAAGGCTCTCCCATTCAGAAATGGAAATCTCTTCTAATTTTTTTACTTTCCAAAAGAGAAGTTCTCCACTCATAAACTCAGACACACCTTTTTTAATTAAGACGATCTATAAAAAATGAAACGTTTAATTTCTATAATTTTATCTATTTCTGTCTCATAAAAAGATTCAACTCAATGTATACTTTAAACCGTTTTCTTAAAATCTATTTGAATAAAAAGAGAATATTCAAAAAATAGCGCATATAAATGAACATAATCTATTGAAACCTCCCTTTATAAACTGACAAAGAATAAAATGCGTCACCTAAAATGATAGAAAAATTCCGCAACGAATACGCATTTCTCATCAAAAATCCGTATGTTGCAATATAAGTTTATTCTTAATAGATCCCATTTCTTAAGAAACAAGCCGCTACACGCAAGATAATATTTTATCGTTCATTTTTAAATAACTACACACCAGTTTTTGCCCCACATCTGTTATTTTCAGAAAGAGAAATACAAAATTCCAAAGCTAAGAAAAACATTAAAAATCGTAAACTTTCTAAATTATTCAAATTCTTCCCATATTTTCTCAAGAAAACATCCAAATCCAACGTGACGCACCGCCCCCTTCATTAAAAGAAAGAGGGACTTATTAAAATGCACAAGAATTTCTTTATTTAAGAATCGAGAAAACTGCGTAATTTTCGTGAACGGCTAGGATGTTTCAATTTACGAAGTGCCTTTGCTTCAATCTGACGAATACGCTCTCTTGTAACTGAAAATTGTTGTCCTACTTCTTCCAACGTGTGATCTGTATTCATCCCTATTCCAAAACGCATCCGCAAAACACGTTCTTCCCGCGGCGTTAATGAAGCAAGAACGCGTGTTGTCGTATCTCGCAGATTAGCTTGGATAGCTGCATCAATTGGTAATAACGCATTCCTATCCTCAATAAAATCACCCAAATGGGAATCATCTTCATCACCAACAGGCGTTTCGAGTGAAATAGGTTCTTTTGCAATTTTAAGAACTTTTCGTACTTTTTCTAACGGCATAGAAAGCTTGCTAGATAATTCTTCTGGTGTTGGTTCTCGTCCAATTTCATGGAGAATCTGACGCGAGGTACGAACGATTTTATTAATTGTTTCAATCATATGAACAGGGATACGAATAGTACGCGCCTGATCAGCAATTGAACGTGTAATAGCCTGACGAATCCACCATGTTGCATAAGTCGAAAACTTGTAGCCGCGCCGATATTCAAACTTATCCACAGCTTTCATCAAACCGATATTGCCCTCTTGAATAAGATCAAGAAACTGCAAACCACGATTAGTGTATTTTTTTGCAATTGAAATGACAAGACGCAAATTAGATTCTACCATCTCTTTTTTCGCAATTGTTGATTCGCGTTCACCTTTCTGCACCTGCATAACGATCCGACGAAATTCACCAATCGAAATAGCCGTTTCTTGCGCAAGATTTTGTATCTCACTTCGCAGTTTTTGGATTTCTTTTGCTTCACGCATCGAAAACTCTTTCCAACCAGGAGTAGGCAAAGAAGCAATATAATTCATCCAATCTGCGTCCAATTCACGCCCTTGGTATTCTTTTAAAAAATCCTCATGACCAATGCCATAGCTATTAGCAATCCGTTTTAGCTTACCTTCATTATGAATCAATCTCTTATTGATGTCATAAAGCTGTTCAACCAAAGCTTCGATACGATTTTGGTTTAAAGAAAGAGATTTTACTGCTTGAATCAACTCACCCTTTAATTGAATATATTTCTTTTTCTGAGAAGATGTAAGGGCCCCCTCTTTACGCTCTGCCAAACTGCTTTCAACATGCTGATCTTGTAATTTTCGTAATTTCACATAGGTCTGGGCAATAAAATCCAATGTTTCCATAACTTGAGGACAAAGTTCATTTTCCATTGCAGCAAGCGATAAGTTAACATCGTCATCGTCTTCTTCATCATCGTCTTCAATGTTTCTCTCTCCTGCGCTCTCCCCCATATTACGTATACCAGAAGACATTTTTTCTTCTTCTGTCTTATTAACTTCACTTCGCTCAATAACAGGAGCCTGCTTTGCTTCTGGACCAGCATAAGTCGTTTCAAGATCAATAATTTCACGAAGAAGAATACGCTGTTCTTTTAACTCGTCACGCCAGATAATAAGAGCCTGAAAAGTCAAAGGACTCTCACAAAGTCCCGCAATCATTGTCTCACGCCCTGCCTCAATACGCTTAGCAATGGCAATTTCGCCTTCCCGCGAAAGAAGCTCAACAGCTCCCATCTCACGCAAATACATACGCACCGGATCATCCGTACGATCTGTTACTTCGCGTTTATTCGTTGTCGTTGCAATTGCGTGGCTAGAGGCTTCTACTAAATCCCCACCCTCTACCGTAACTTCTTCTTCATAATTTTCAGACTCAACTTCATCCTCATCATCCACAACATTAACCCCCATCTCAGAGAACATCGCCAAGATATCTTCAATTTGTTCGGATGTAACCTCGTCAGAAGGAAGAACTGCATTGAGTTCATCCATTGTTACGTAACCATTTTTTTTGGCAAGTTTAATCATTTTCTTGATGGCATCATCAGAAAAATCAAGAAGAGGACCATCCAAACTCGCTTGGCTTGTTACTTCTGCATTACCTTTCTGTTTAACCTTTGTTGCCATACCATAACTCCACTCGATCACTTCACAGTTTCCATGTGACCAGTTTTTTTGTTCTCACTAAAATCTACCAATAGTTTCTCATATATACTTCCTTTTAAGAGATTACTATTGGAAAGAATACATTTTGTATACGCCTCGACATCCAGACAAACTTGACATCCAGACAAAAACGCGGGAAAACTCCAGAAGTCTCCCCGACACCTCTCAGCCCTTCTGAGATAATCTCTGTACCCTATCGTAAGAACCAATTTCCCGCTTTTCCTAAAATTTAATTGCCATCTTTATGAAAATGTCACTCCCATAAACTTCCTCATCTAAAATTTAAGTGACTGATTCGCATTAAAAAAGCGAATCATTTTATCGCATCTTGCGTATTCCCGTCTATTTTTTCATCCAACCAACTTCCAAACCCTTCAATTAACGCTTCTGTTGCCTGCATCTGCTCCAGCTCATTTTTTATCTCACGAAGCAGATCAAAAACCTCACTCTTAGGATTTTCTACAAGTTGCTCTTTAATATCCTGTAATCTCTTATGTAGGTGGTGTTCTTGAAGATGCAAGTAGACAGCTTGTTTTAATATCGCACGTGCATCCTCTATAGGGGCTCCACCAAAGATAATACGCATACCAATATTTTGCACAAGATGTTTCATACGCTCTAACAGAGCCTTTTGCCCTCTTTTTTCTAAGAGAGCAACCATCGTCTCTTTACCATGAAGCTGTTGATTCCCAAGAATTTCCAACATAGCTTGATGAAAGCACATCAATGGAGTATTTTTTAATTCTAACTCAGAAAGAATTTCAAAATTTTCATACCACAACTCAGGATAGTAAGCTAAAGTGAGTAAAATCACTGCTTCACGCAAAGGAATAGATTGCGAAGAATTTCGTACTATTTCAGAATTTGCTAACAGAGAAAAGGATTGATCTTTAAAGATCCTATTTGGTGAAGATTGATCATATCGCCCTTCCCCCTTTTTTTTCGAAAAAGAGGAACGAAAAAAATCAAAAAGGCGTTTTTTTACATCTTGCAAATAATAGCGACGGACATCTTCATCCTTAATCGTAAAAATTTGTTGTTTTAGTTGTTTTTCTAGCGCTGCTCGTTCTTCTGGAGTTTCAAAATGCTTTCCATAAGTAGATCGCCACCATAAAAGCTCACTCAAAGGAATTGCTTTTTGCAAAAAAGAAGAAAAAAGTTGTGCTCCACCAGTACAAATAATTTCATCAGGATCTTTTCCTTGTGGCAACAAAACAAAGCGTACACAAACCCCAGCCTTTAAAAGAGGCAACACACGATCAGCAACACGAAAAGCAGCTTTTAAACCAGCATCATCACCATCAAAACACAAAATGGGCTCCTTCCCCATCTGCCATAAAAGCTCAATTTGCGCTTCCGTTAATGCTGTCCCTAAGGGCGCTACGACTCCTTCAAAACCAGCTTTAGTCAATGCAATGACATCCATATACCCCTCAACAACAAGGAGTAAATGAATTTTTTCATCGCTAACAAAGCGACTATTTTTGCGAGCCGCTGCCGCGTTATAAAGTATATTTCCTTTATGAAACAGCACTGTTTCAGGGCTGTTGAGATATTTTGCTCGCGTCTCTTTCTCTAATGCACGTCCTCCGAAAGCCACCACACGTCCGCGCAAATCTTCGATAGGAAACATAATGCGATTTCTAAATCGGTCATAAGAATTCGCACTCTCCTCATGTACTGTGAGAAGTCCACATTCTTCCATTTGCTTTATTGAAATGCCCCGTGTACTCAAAGCTTCTTTCAAAGCTGTACGCCTTACCGGTGCAAAACCAATGCGGAAACGCTCTACGAGCTCTGGTGTAACACCACGTGCACCCAGATAATGACGTGCTTGCGCACCTCCTTTATCGCGTAAATTATATTGAAAAAAATCTGTAGCAATTTTCATCACATCATAAAGGACAGCCTTTTCCAGTTGACGTTTATGACTTTGTGAATCCAAAATAGGAAGTTTCATTCCCGCAAAATCAGCCAAACGTTCTACACTTTCTGAAAAGTGCAATCCATCAAGCTCACACAAAAAGGTAAAAATATCTCCACTGACACCACAACCAAAACAATAATAGCGCCCTTTATGATCATCACAATGAAAACTTGGCGTTTTTTCACCATGAAATGGACAACAACACCAAAAGTCTCCCCGTGAAGGCTTACTTTTTCGAGGATCAAAATCCACCCGTTGACCAATCACTGTTGAAATTGGGAGTCTCGTACGCAGTTCATTAAGGAAATCGGGCGGAAAACGCATTATCTCTCACAGAGTTTGAAAATTCTTTTTTGCATATTTAACGACTTTAGAGCATAATTCCAATACTTCCTCTTAAGCAGTTGTAAAATTTTAAACTCTCAACTGCATATAATTTTAGAAATGGAGAGTGAAAAGTGATCGAATTTATTGTTCAATATCCGTGGTTAGAGGCTATTTCTTGGCTTATTATTCTTATTATAGTTTCCCTTTTAGTCAACTTTCTAGGACGAAAATTACTTATTCACGGAGCAAAAAAACTCTCTTCTTTTCTCCCCAAAAATACAACTATCGATATTAATAATGCTATTCAATACATAGCGAATATCATTTCAGCCTTTATTATTTCAGTTGGTGTTAATTTTATACCAACACTGCCCAATGCATTCAGTACTGTCATCGGTAATGTTGCTAACGCCTTCATTATCTTTTTTGTTGTTCTGACAATTTCTGCCTGTCTCAATGTCATTAACATTCTCTACGAACAACGACCAACAGCACGGTTAAAACCAATAAAAGGTTATATTCAAATTGCTAAAATTGCACTTTTTGCTGTTGCGACAGTTTTAATGGTCGCTACATTGATTGACCGCTCCCCTCTTATTCTCTTCTCCGGTCTTGGTGCAATGGCCGCGGTTCTCATGTTAATTTTTCAAGATACGCTTCTTTCTCTCGTTGCCGGTATTCAAATTTCATCCACTGATATGGTTCGCGTTGGTGATTGGATTGAAATTCCTAATCTCGGAGCCGATGGTGATGTTATTGAAATTGCCCTGCATACTGTTAAAGTTCAAAATTTCGACAACACCATCACCTCAGTTCCTATCCGTAAACTTGTGACTGACCCTTTTAAAAATTGGCGTGGAATGCAAGAATCGGGTGGAAGACGCATCAAACGCTCCCTTTTTATTGATCAATCAAGTATCCATTTTCTGACAAAAGAAGAACAAAAATATCTTGCCCGATTTAATTTATTAGAAAATTATTTCACGCAAAAAGTAGCAGAAATTGATCAATGGAACGCTCAATTAGATAAAAATCACGATGTCTTAGCCAATACGCGCCGTTTAACCAACATTGGAACTTTTCGTGCTTATGTTTTTGCTTATCTACAACAGCATAGAAACATCAACCCTAATATGACCTTTATGGCACGGCAATTACCTCCTACAGAAAATGGTTTACCCTTAGAAATTTATTGCTTTACGAACACCACCATTTGGATAGACTATGAACAAATTCAAGGTGATATTTTTGATCACCTTTATTCCATTCTTCCCTGTTTTGGTCTAAAGGTTTTTCAAAATCCAAGCGGTTATGATTTTAATCAAGTATTAAAAGCAAAAGCGAAATAAAAACGATAAACTTTAATTTATCAATTTTGAGGCAAACATATTCATAAAAACAGAGAAAGAATAAAGTATCATGAATGGTTCATTGGTACTCCTTCATCTTGCCGGCGCTATTTCTTTACTTCTCTGGGCCACACGCATGGTGCGCACAGGAATTGAACGCGCCTATGGTGACAGACTTAAATATAAAATGTGCCACGTCATTTCAAAACCATTATTTGCTGTAAGTTTTGGGCTTTTTACAGCAATGATTTTACAAAGCTCTACAGCAATAACGCTCCTCGTTGGTTCTTTCGTTGAATCTGGTTTTGTCTCTGGAGTAGCAGGACTTATGGCTATACGTGGAGGAGAATTAGGATCAGCAATCGTTGTTAAAATTCTTACCTATGATCTCACACTTGTTGTGCCCCTTTGTCTTTTAATTGGCACTTGTATCTTCATGACAACAGAAAAACGTGAGTGGCGTCAAATAGGACGTATTGTCATCGGTATTGGTCTTTTGATTTTATCTTTAGAGATGATAAGTACAGCGACAGAACCTTTACGTGAAAGCGAAATTTTGCCTAGCATCATTCGTTATCTTTCAACCGATCCTGTTTCCACTTTTTTGTTGGCTGCTGGCTTAACCTACCTCTTACATTCATCTATTGCAGGAATCATTTTGCTGGTCAATTTTGCCAACTACGATCTGATCCATACACAACTCTGTATTGTCATGGTTCTTGGTGTCAACTTTGGCTCTTCTCTTATAGCACCACTTTTAACGCGCAACGCCTCTCCTAAGACCCGCCTCGTTCCCTTAGGAAATTTACTCATGCGTGGGGCCGGTTCAATCCTTGTACTTATCTTATTTCTCTCCTTTCACCCTCCCATCACATGGCTTGGCAATAACGCCTCTACTCAAGTGATCAACGCCCACATTATTTTTAATGTTTTCATTCTCTTTGCTGGAATACCGCTTTCAAAATGGGTTTTAAAATTAACCACTCAAATTGTTCATATAAGTGCAAAAAAAACGCAAGCCGATAAAACGCTCAATTTATCGGATCAAACAGCTCTTGATGACAGTGTTCTTGAACGCCCCTCTCTCGCTCTCTCGAATGTCATGCGTGAAGTCATTCATATTTGTGATCTTGTAGACATCATGCTAGAAAAAATCATGGGGCTTTATGAAAATCCTGATCCCAATATTATTTGTGAACTCAACCAACTCAATACTATATTGGACAAAAAACATATCGCTATCAAACTTTATCTTGCACGATTAGCGGGACAAAAGTTATCTGACGAAGAAGCTCTTCAAACGCAAGAACTTCTAGGCGCCTGTATAAAATTAGACCAAGCAGGCGATATCATTATTCATAATATGCTGATGCTGGTTAAAAAGAAACAACAAAAAGGTTTACAATTCAGCAGCGAGGGCTGGAGTGATCTCCTTGGTTTCCACGCCATTGTACTAGCCAACGCGCATATAGCATTTAACGTTCTCGTCTCACGAGATACTCACACTGCACACCTATTGGTACAAAAAAAAGATCAACTACGAAATTTAGAAAAAGAGATGAGTTTAAAACATTTTAAACGTTTGCGTGAAGGGGATCTCAAAAATGTAGAATCATCCAGTCTTCATCTCGACACTGTCCGTGACCTCAAACAAATCAACTCTCTTTTGACCTCAATGATCTACCCCATTTTAGAAGAACATGGACTTCTTCAAAGTTCTCGCCTACGCAACCCTGCTGAAGAACAAACAGAAAAACCTTAAACTTTTAAAACAACTTGAATAAGAAACACATCACATCGATTATTCAATTTTTAATATGGTCAAGATATTGATCTAATCAAAATATTTTATTATTTGACAATTTAAAAGAGCTGGCTTCATCGTAAATTTCTTTCATTTAAAATCTATTCATGATGAATTACTCAAAGTCATTTGCTTGCACATTAAACACAAAGCAGCATGTAGAATAGAACTCTTGAAGAAAGACGTAAAAATGTCTAACCCTCTCAAAGCCAAGACTGTTAAACACATAAAGAGAAGGTCAAGAGTATGATGGTTCCAACCTAAACTCGCCTTGTAAAAAGGGAATCGCTTCACAGTAGCAGCGAAAACAGAAGTTACTTTATAAGGAATGCACCCCCCACAAAAACGCAACGTTTATATCAAGATTGGTAGAAGTTCAACCTATACAACCATTCTATAACGTGTCAACAAAACAGTTTTAATTTCATTTCAAACATCATTGATATCAATTGGCAAGCTCCAAACTTTTAAATATCCATTTTACTTATTGCTTTAATCACAATTGTTTTTTAAAAGTTAAGAGAGAGCTTTAAAAAAGCTTATAAATACACTTTATGACTTATTAAACCACTTTCACTAATATTTTCTTATTTTATTCATATTTCTTAATTAATTAATTTATTTATAAATTAAAATGTATTATATATTTATACTTATTAAGTATTAATCTGATATAAATGTGAATATTATTTCAATATAAAGGAAAATAATAAGTAAAATCTTTAACAGAAATATCGTTTCCACTGGGTAAAAAAGGAATAAACCTTGATTTTTACAAAATTTACTCTAGTTACAATTTAAATTCAGGAAAAGGAGGGTATCATGGAAAATACAACCATAGGTTGGATTGTAGCTATTATTATCGGCGGGATTGCAGGTTGGGCTGCACAGTATATTATGAAAAGCCAAACAGGAATATTGTTAAATATTATCTTAGGGATTATTGGCGCTGCGCTAGCAAGCTTTCTTTTTAGTCTTTTAGGTGTAAGTTTTGTTGGTTGGCTTGGCTATCTTATTTCAGGTTTTATAGGAGCCTGTATTCTTATATGGGTAGGACAAAAAATTCGATCATAGAACATTTGTTTTTTATACCTTTTGGAATTCAATAAAAAACTGGGAAGCAACGAGCAAAGTTTGAAATATTTCCCTATAATTCGTTGTTACCAGTTTTGATATAATGGTGAGATGCTTAAGCTACGATTTTTGACATACACCATCACTGTATTTTAAAACGAAATGCATTAAAGACCTTTATAACGCACCATTTCATACCTATATAAACTTATACATATCAGGAGAGATATATTGCGTTATTTTAACGAAATACGAACTTATTTTTGTACCACGTGCACAAATCCAGCTCATCTCACTGTAATAACAAATCCATAAGCTTACAAAAATCACTAACAATGATTAAAGATTCTACCGCATAACACTTAACGCCTATACACTCTATCAACAATACCCTTTTTACCGAAAAACTCGAAGAGCTTTTTTGCATTTTTAAGAAATAATAGAGAGAAGGTAAGAAAAAAATGATAAAGAAATTTTTCCTAAGCTGTAAAATAAAATAATATCTAAAATAAATATAAAATTTAAATGATGAATATTATTTCAAATTTATTTTTCATAATAAAAATATATAAATATTAATGTAAATTTATTATAAATAATACTACACATTATATAATATGAAGTAATTTTTTATAATTTTAATAATATAAAATATTTTAAAGTTTTCCAAAATATATGCATTACTATAAACTTCTTGATTACAAAAAATACAATCTCCTTTACACCTCAATTCAAAAGAGTTGAATATCTCTTCACTTTCTAAATTATAAAATAAAGTTTTGTTTCTATTAAAATTTCCTCTTTATATCATCTTACATATTACATAGATGAATTTTTATCTCTTCTTTATATGCGTTACAAACGAATTTTAAAGTACAAAACATTTTTCCTATTGCTCTCATGCGATAAAGAAAATTCCATAATGCATTGCCTGAAAGCACCTTCGATAAAACATAATACCTTATTTTGCTTTTTTAATGAAAATGATCCTATAATATATATTTCCCGTATATCGTCTTTTAAAGACCTTTGCTTTAAACTTTCCCTTTGATATCTTCCTGTTAAAATCTTGCTGCTTTTATACTCCTTGTATTACAATAGAGCTATCTATTTAGTTCACCTAACATAACATATGGAATAAGACTTTAGATGTGGAGTAAAATGATGTCTGATCTTGAAGATTCTATCTTACCACCTCTAAGGTGGTTCTCTGATCAAAATCCTCCAATACCAGAAAACATTCGCAATTGGCTCATGGAATCGGGCTCAATGACGCTTCGATTAAAGAAATATTGTACCTGCCTCCAAGTTCAACCACAACGCGAATGTTTTATTACGCGAGATAAATTAACAGAAGAAGCAGAGCATCTCCCTGAAAGTGCGCGTTATTGGCTACGCGAAATCATATTGATGGGAGATAATAAACCTTGGCTCCTTGGACGCACTGTAATTCCACAAGACACCCTCCTACACAATCAAGCCTTGATGCATTTGGGAACTGTACCTCTAGGACATTATCTATTTAACAATGACAAATTAACCCGCGATTACATTCATATTGGTCAACAAGGTGCGCTATGGGCACGCCGTTCCCGTTTGCGGTTAACGGGTAAGCCATTGTTGCTAACTGAACTATTTTTAACAGATTCACCACTGTATCCCCACAAATAGAGGTTTCTCATTTTATGCTGCATAATTTACAGATTTTATATAGATTATAAGGAGTTTAATCAGAGAAAAGAATTTCAAAATCATCTCAAAACACATTACAAACAAAGACTTCTTGTCAAATATCTTTTCATTTCATCAACTCAGCTTAAAAATGTCTTCCATAAAAAACGTTTTAAAGTTATGATTTTCTTACCATTAAAACCAGCGCTTGAATTAAGAAGATACACACCATATTGATAAAATCATCTACATTTAAATTTCTTGCCGAATAATCACCACTCTAAAAATACGGCAACTCTTTATCAAACAAATGCTTTGAAACCGCAAAAAAGAGAACAATACACTTCCCAAAAATTGAAAATCTGTATCAATTAGCTTAATCATCCTATTTTAAAATTTTTAACAATGCAGACAATAGATCTTTTTTTAAAAAGTAAAAAATCTGTAATTTTTTGTTTTTCAAATAATCTAACAGCTTTGAAGAACAGAAAAATATAATAAATAAAAGATATTTTATTGCTCTATGAGCTCCAAAAAAGATTCGTTTATATCAAAAAAATTATTTTTTGATAATAGTATGTATGTACAAGATAAATGACATTTACCAACATCCCACTGACTTACAAAGGCGACGCACAATAAAAAATATTTTCCAATCCTCTTGAATTAATAAGATCTATTGCAATTTCTTACGAAGACTATCGCACACTTTAGAAAAATTCATTTGCCCCGCATACCGTTCCTTAAGCCATGCCATCACCTTACCGATATCGCGTAATTTCTCAGCTTTTGTTTGTGACAAAGCTTCACAAAGAACCTGTTCTACTTCCATCTCCTTAAGTTGATAGGGAAGAAATTCACGAATAACTGCTATTTCTGCTTGTCCTCTCTCTTCTAATTCCAAGCAACCAGACTCTTTATAGACTCGCGTCAATTCTTCACGTTGTTGAAGCATTTTAGTGAAAACAGACTGTATCTGCTGATCATCCACTTCTAGCTTCCCTTGATCATAATAAAGAATATCACGATCCCTAACTGCAGCATCCATTAAACGAAGTGTAGCAAGACGCGCACTATCTTGCGCTTTCAAAGCATCCCTAAGAGCCCCATCAAGCTGGTTACGCAACATAAATTTATCCAATTTTGTTCAAGAAAAAAGTGCCTTTTAACCAATCTTTATCCATCTTGCAATGGAGGATAAAAAAATAATTAAGGACTCGATCTTCGAAAAGCTAAAACAAGGCTTTACCTCTTCATGGAATGTACTTATACTGCCTATTTCAAGCGAAACGTTACCAGAATAATATACACAGCATCTGTTAAAGGTATGATTTTTGTGTAAAGTTGATCATTATACCTTTCTGAGAGTAAATTGTGGATACAACTATGATACAAACGACTTCACCTAGCAGCCCTTGGAGTATCAAAAAACCGACAGCCCTCTTAGTCTTAGCTGATGGAACCGTTATTGAAGGCAAAGGAGCAGGTGCTACAGGTATTGCTGAAGCTGAAGTGTGTTTTAACACCGCTATCACGGGCTATGAAGAAATCCTCACAGACCCGTCATACACACAACAAATCGTTAATTTTACTTTTCCTCATATAGGAAATGTAGGGGCAAATAGTGAAGATATTGAAGCTCTCACTCCTCTCAATTGTCATGGTGCTGTTGGCGCTATTTTCAAGGCAGACATTACACATCCCTCAAATTATCGTGCCAATGAAAATCTTCATCAATGGCTTAAAACGCGTAAAATTATTGCACTTTGTGGTATTGACACACGTGCGCTCACAATTCTTATTCGTGAAAAAGGTACGCAAAATGCTGTCATTGCACATGATTCTAATGGAAATTTTGATATTCCTTCTTTAAAGAAACGTGCGCAAAAATGGCACGGTCTCATCAATCTTGACCTTACGAAAGACGTAACATCTCAATCATCAATGCAATGGGATGAAAAACCATGGAGTTGGAATAAAGGATACGGTACAAACAATGTGCACAATCTTCATATCATTGCAATTGACTATGGTATTAAACGCAATATTCTTCGCCTTATGGCAACACAAAAAGCACGCATTACTGTTGTGCCTGCCCACACAACTGCAAAAGAAATTCTAGCAATGAACCCTGATGGCGTTTTTCTTTCTAATGGACCAGGAGACCCTGCAGCTACGGCTCAATATGCCATTCCAACGATCAAAACATTAATTAATCATAATTTACCAATTTTTGGAATATGTCTTGGTCATCAACTTCTCGCTCTTACGGTTGGTGCAAAAACCGTGAAAATGCACCAAGGACATCATGGTGCCAACCACCCAGTTAAAGACCTCAACACTGGAAAAGTTGAGATTGTATCGATGAATCACGGTTTTGCCGTAGATTCTGGCTCTTTACCACAACATGTTCAAGAAACACATATTTCTCTCTTTGATGGTTCAAACTGTGGTATTCGAATCATTGGAAAACCAGTTTTTTCTGTTCAATATCACCCCGAAGCTTCTCCTGGACCACAAGATAGCCACTATCTCTTTCAGCATTTCTGTGATCTGATTATGAATTATAAAAAAATATCTTAAAATAAAATGCCTCACCTTCTAGCTTCTCTCCTTTAAATTATATCATATTCCTACGCACAATTATATTATTTTTATACCTACAACTTATTGAATAAGTGTTATTATTTATCATTTTGTAACTAAAATGAGAGTACTGAATAGCTTAAATTTTTCTCATTCCTCTCCTCTTAGGATTGTATCCATCAAAACCATTGGCTTCCCCCAAGCAAGATAAGTGTGCCAATAAAAACATTTTTAAAAAGAGTAAAGTGCCTAACCATACCAAGAGCTAAGAGCTATCGGAACATTGGAAACTGGCAAAGTGAACGATGATACTGCATCTTTTATATACGTAAAGGGAGCAATATACAGGGGATCTTATATCATTAACAGTAACTTTTACCTTATATTCTTCATTGGCACTATCGCAAAATTAGTGCGAACGCATTGAAAGCTATTCCTTCAAATAAGTATTGGATTCACAATACAATTTTAAGCATTATATTTTGCATGAGAAGCATAATTCCTATTAAAGAATAAAAAAATTAAAGTGTGAGACAATGCAACAAATCTCTACTTTTTAAAAGATATTACCGTAGATAGTCTTGAAAGCTATAAAGCCGAATAAAAAAGTGATGACAAAACAGGAAGCGGCTTTTCAATTTTACAACTTTATTAAATTTGGAATTGTTCGCACAGTACTGATACATCTAACGTAGATACGTTTTAATCTTTGTTTTCAATATGTTACTGCATTAGTACTGGATATTAATTTGAAAGCAATAGAAAAAATACGAACTCCATTATACAAACAATATCACAAAAAACTTTCTGCCTATAAAACGATACATTTTGTTTATCTTGTGCATTCTTTAGCAAAATAGTACGTACCAGCCCTCTCTCAACAAATTAACGTACCCGCAAGGCAAAAATAACTGTCGCAACGACCAGAAGAAAAAAGCCTCCAGCAAAAGGAGCACCAGAAAAATAAAACAGTGCATTTTTATCTGTAAAACATTCAAAAAGAAACACATAAAAAACAGAACCAAATGTTAAACTTAACGAAATAACAGATGTCATCGCTCCTTGCAGTTCTCCTTGTACATTTGCCGGTAGCTGCGCTGAAGCAATAGCACGCATAGGTGCATGAACAAGATATTCAAGCATTGTACACGCACAAACCATATAAACCATCCACCCCTGCGTTGCAAATGTATAGCCCAGCATAGCAACAGAAGAAAACAAAAGCCCCACTATAACAATATGCCAATCACTCCATCGTTTAGAAAAATAAGGCAAAATGAGAGCGACTACAATAAATTGGACTATCCCAAAAACACTATAGGAAAGCCCAATAGAAAAAGAACTCCAATTATAGCGTTCTTTTGCAATGAAAGCCCAAATGCTTAACCATACAGATTCCGCAAACCAATAAAGAAAAAAGACCAATAACACCCAAAGAACCATCGGATATTGTTTCAGGTGCCAAAAAGCACCCAAGGGATTTGCTCGCTTAATATCAAAAAAGCGCCTATTCCATAGAGAAAGAGTTTCTGGAAGCATAACCCAAGAAAAAATAAAATTAATGAATGAAAAACCAGCAGCAAAATAAAACGGAATACGCGGGCCAAACTGACCTAAAAAACCACCAATAAACGATCCTAAAATAAACCCCAATGCGGATGCAACGCCTAAAAGAGCAAAATTGCGTGTACGGGTTTTATCATCGGATATATCCGCAAGATAAGCTGTACAAGTTGCAAAACTAGCGCCACTTATCCCTGACAAAAGACGCCCGATAAATAACATAGAATAGCTCCATGCTATAGCACATATGAGATTATCAAGAGCAAAGCAGATAATAGAGAGAAGCAAAATAGGACGACGACCATAACGATCAGAGAGATTGCCAATAACAGGAGCAAACAAAAACTGCATCACTGAATAAGTTGCAAGTAATTTCCCTCTTTCTACAAAAGATGTACTGACATCTTTTCCAGTTAATTGAGAAAAATATTCAGGCAAAACAGGACAAATGATCGCAATACCAAGAATATCTAACAATAAAGTGATGAATACTAAAATGAGCCCACGCTGAACAAATTTCGGATTGAGCATTTGGTCTTGCATAACATACACACTATTTTACGCATACAATTACTTCCCCGCTATCTTTTAACTCCCTTTCCCTTTTAAAAGTATTCTATACCATATACTTTTCATATATAAAATAATAACAGAGTAAAAATTTAAGTAAGAGTCAAGATAAAAATATAAAATTACGTTTTAATTGGTATATCTTTAATTGATATATCATTATCAAAGCATAAAAAATATTTTTTGCATTATACAAACAAAACATTTCTGCGACCAGCTCATGAACAAAATTTCATGAAACACAGAGTATTTCCAATAGTTTTAAAGACATTATGATGGATTTTATCAGACATCATTTCCCCTTCTCATACCACCATTTTCAGGAATCTCAATTCCATTTGATACGTTAGATATTCTATAGCAATTGAAACCTTTTAAAAAATAAGCTCTTAAAAATTTTTCTCATCCTCAGAATGTGCTATAAGATTAAAGCTGCATCACCAGAATAGCTTAACAACGTAAAAAGCTCATCATAGTTTTAAAAGTATTTATTTGACAATCATTTTTATTTAAAAAATAAGTATATTTAGAGAAATATTTTTTAATTCTGTAATCTTAGAAACTATTCATATCGCTTGCAATTTGTGTAACCTTAAAAAACATGATTATATCTTTATATTCATTGATGCTCTTAATAATTATATGCTACCATTAAATCTAACGATGATCATGATAAGCATTTTAAAAATAGTATTTTTATAAATAGTTAGTCATGAACTGTTAATTCAAAAAGGGTGTATAAAATGCGAAAAATATCCCTATTAATTCTTATTTTAATGCTGGTAACGGGATGTGATATTCAGGATTCTGATTTACAAGAGAGTATTTTAGGAAATAAAATAAAAACACAACAAAAAACCAACGTAACCCTAGATCCCTATACTCTAAATAAATTAAATGCTCTTCTCAAAAAACGTTCAAAAACAAATTATCAGGAAAAAGGGGCACTAATTGACTTTCTTTCTGAAGCTTTTTTAGGGACACCTTACCAAGCAAATATGTTACATGGCTCAGAAAATACACCAGAAAAACTGATTGTTGATTTTAGAGGCTTAGATTGCTTCACTTATCTGGATTATGTTGAAGCATTATGCAAATCAACATCCCAAACAGAATTCATAAATAACGTCATAAAAACGCGTTATATTAACGGCAATGTTCATTTTTTAAATCGGAAACATTTTTTTACGGACTGGGCTTATAGAGAATATAAACTCGCCACTGATATTACCACTGAAATAAGTCCCCACGCGGTAAAAACAGAAAAATATCTCAACAAAAAAGCTGATGGTGGAAGCTATCTACTTGGGTTGCCAGTTGTCAAACGCACGATAACATATATTCCAAGTAGCTTTATTAATAAGGAGATTATAGGTCGTTTAAAGTCTGGTGATTTTATTGGTATTTATACGAAACTTGCTGGCTTGGATGTAACACATGTGGGCTTCTTTATCATGACAGATAAAGGGCCAATGTTAAGAAATGCTTCTTCACGAAAAGCAAACGAAAAAGTCGTTGATTCTCCTTTTATAGATTATGTGAAAAAAACACCAGGAATCATTGTTTTAAGAGCTCTTTAATAACATCATAGCGATATGAAATATCTTCCTATTCTTAAAAAGATATACTGTAGTTATTCAGGTAAAGATCTAACTTCGTTCACGCTATACGGATACAATATATTTGTTTACAGTTTTAAGAGAAAAAAGTTGTTTTGATCTAATAAATTTGTTTATAGTTATAACAAAATTACTTGTGAAGAAATCAGGGATTTGTAATCACTTTTACTGGTTGAACGATAAAGACAGGCAAAACTCTATTATAGTATCACGCTTTCCTTCTAATTCTCAACAAAGAATTATCTATAAATTACCGCTAATCTGATCTTTACGAATATAATGCAAAAGACATAGACGAACGTTTGTAAAAATAAGTAAAAGTAACGCCAGATATGTTTGGTTGTTGTCTCATAAAGTATTTTATAAAAATTCGATCTATCTCTCTAATTTATTGCGTATAAATTTTTGACTTTATAGCATTGTTTTCCTCATAAAGTCTTTACTTTTTCTTGTTATCTATAAATTAAAATATCCCTGATGTAGCAGCATATTTATGATTAGGATGCACCAGTACTGTACAAGTCATTATAAAATTTTGATGCCAGATTGGAATGAAAATATGAAGGCACCAATTAAAAACCAGTTTCTATCTTTAGTATCATTCTTTAGTGCAGCTTTGCGATTTTCTAGAGCAACGACAATAATATCCTTTACAGAGTAGAGATATGAGCATTATTCTTTTTTCATTCTTTAATGAATCCCCATCCTTCATGCAATAAAGAACACTTAAAACAAAACACATTGTATCGATAAAACAACACATTTATTAGCAACAATAATGATGATTAATTTATGATCACAAACTTTAAAATTCTATTCATAACTTTTATATAAAATTTATAATTAAATCTCATTAAACTTATTACGAAAACTTCATTCTTCTTCGCTCTAAGAAACGAAACAACTACTCCCGACAGTCTGTTAAGAATCCATTCTCTTAAGTGAATTTAAGCTGCTAACCATTTCATAAGATTCACTTACACAAGAATACACCGGCAAGCCCTATTTTGAATATTGACTTCACACTCTAAAAACACTTAATAGATCAAATTTTATATGCCTTTTCTGACCACACCTTAAATGACAGTGTTTTAACGAAATAGAATAAATCTTGCCTTAAATATTCTGTTTAACCTTTTATACTTGATTGATGCAAAAATTAAATCAATGAAAGAGCATCATTGTATTTTCGAGAGGTATGAATCGCCCCATCATAAAAACAATCCCTATAACATGACAGGTAATTTGAAAAATCTTTTTATATAAAAGGTATCACCGTTGTACCGGGAGGCAATTTTGCCTCATCTTCAGGCTCGACATGAATAGAAATACGCACATTATCAAATTCTTTTTGAAGAACACCTTCGATTTTATCACAAATTTTATGTGCTTCTCCTACCTGCATTACAGCAGGCACAACCAAATGAAACTCTATAAAAGTAACCCTCCCAGCAACACGCGTCCGTAAATCATGGACCTCAAGCGCACCCGATGCATTTGCAGAAATCAGCTCCCGAATCCGCATGCTTTCATTCAATTCAACGCCAACGTCCATTAATCCCTGAACAGCATTTCTAATCACCTTCCAGCCCTGTAAAAGAATATTAACGGCAACGATTATCGCTAAAATTGGATCTAAAACTCCCCATCCTCCTAAAAAACCAGCAATCAGACCAATTAAAATTGCAAGCGAAGTAAAAACATCCGTTATAAAATGCATTCCATCAGCTTTAAGAGCCGGAGAGCGATGGTGTTTCCCCTGCCAAATAAGAACCATTCCCCACATACAATTTATGACAGTTGCAATAAGATGAATAACAAACCATATTCCAGGCTTCTGCAATAATTTAACGGTAGAAAGAGCTATCCATGCTTCTCTTAAAATAACAATTGCCGCAATAATAATGAGTACCCCTTCAAGAATTGCGGAAAAATATTCTGCTTTATGATGTCCAAAGGGATGATCATGATCCGCTGGCTTCATACTCACTTTAACAGCCCACCATGCTGCCAATGACGCAAGGATATTAACTATTGATTCCAATGCATCAGAATAAAGTGCAACCGAACCTGTGATGTAATATGCCCAATATTTCAAAACAAAAACAATACACGCAATAAAAATAGAGTATAAAGTTAAGCTTTGTATATTGATTTTTACATCCATGAACCTCATCCTTTTCTTCACGAAATAAGGGATTAATATTTTCAACCATATAACTATACTTTTGGCATATCGACAATATTTCCTCAATATTACAGAAGCTTCATCATACAATAAACGCCTCAGCTCACCATTATTATTGTAAAAACTGCTCAGTTACACGAACAGCACCAATAAAGGAAGAAGAGAGGAAAATAATAAAAAAAGAGCTTTCCCAAGAGCAATCAAACACATCACATTCATTATTAATCATTTTCTGAATAACTTAAAGCCATCTCATGTCTCATAAACGAAAAACTTGTTTTTGCTCAAATGTATCACGATCATGCGTTATTTTTCAGTCTTATGATGTGCATTATAACCCATCTATAAGCCATCTTTGCACCTTAGAAAAAATATCTTAGCACTCTACTGTAACCTTACAGGTCAACAGGATTTTAAAATATCATTTACTAAAAAATTGAGATATAAAAAAGAAGAACAATGATACCCTCAAAAAAAGAATCTGGGCATTGGGGACCCAGATTCTTTTCCCTTAGAAATTAAGGGCATACAGAACTTGGGAAATAGCGGGGACCCAAGACACTGCACCTAATACGAAAACAATATATGATTCCGTACCAGTATTCTCATACTATACCTAAGGTTGTATGTTGTCAACATAAATTCTACCATAAGTTTTAAAATAATGTTTTTTTATCTCTTTTTTTAAAATAAAACAAATTCTAACATCTGGAAATCATAATAAAAAAGCACTAAAAATCTCGCATGCATTTGAATATCACAACAATCAATGAATCCGATGATCCACGCCTAAAAGCCTATCATAATATCCGTGAAAAAGATCTTATTGGACGACAACATCAATTTATTGCTGAAGGCAAAGTAACATTGTCCGCATTACTGCACTCGAGAGAGTTTTCTGCCATCTCACTACTCATCGTAGAAAACCGTCTCTCTGGACTTCTACCGCTTTTAGAAAAAACACAGCCTCTATGTCCTATTTATTGTGTTCCACAAAAAGTTATGGATAATATCACCGGCTTCCATATCCATCGTGGTGTTCTGGGTATTGGTAAACGCAAAACACTACCATCCTTACAAAGTTTTTTACAACATCTTCCAGAAAAAGCTTTGATTCTTGTTTTATGTGGTATCTCGAATCACGATAATATGGGATCAATTTTTCGTAATGCAGCAGCCTTTGCCAGTAATGGCATTATTGTCGACAAAACTTCATGCGATCCACTTTATCGCAAATCAATACGAGTTTCTGCCGGCGCTGCTTTAAAAGTACCCTATACGCAACACGCTGATATAAATGACATTATAGCTGCTCTAAACGATGAAAACTTTCATCTTTATGCACTCTCCCCTTCTGCCTCACACACTCTTAAGCAAGCCGACAAAACCAAAAGAATGGCACTTATTTTTGGAACAGAAGGTGATGGCTTACCACCCCATATACTCCAACAATCAAAAACCTTACGTATTCCCATGACTGACGGTTTTGACAGCCTTAATGTTGCCACAGCCTCAGGTATTGCACTTGCCCATTTTACCAACTTTGACCACTAAAGATGATAACACTTTAAGTTGTAAAACATATCCGATGTTGTATGTTATCTACTAGTCCCCAATAATGTTGCTGTTCCCTAGCATTTGAAAGCATTGATTAAAAAACATTTTTATATTTTTTTCATTACTTTCCACACCCTAATCTCGCTTATGACGTGCAGAAGACATAATGTTGATGGATTCAATCGTACAACAAACTTTCAATGAGAAAACCTTCTGGAAGTCTCTCATTCAAATTTAAGGTTAAAAATTATTATTATAAATCAATTGACTATGTTTTATGAAGTTGTTGTTTTTAATTCAGAGGAAACAGAATCTTTTGTTTTGAGATTACATAAAACGCGCTTCAACATCATTTCAGTATCGGCCGCACGTTCTGAATGTGTTACAAATCCTCCCCCAAGAATACGCGCCTCATGACCATTTCCATCATAAAGAACACAAGCTTGCCCTGGTGCCACACCATTTTCACATTCCAATAAATCAACGGAAAAAATACCTTCTTTATAATGTAAGCGCGCAAGGTGAGGAGGACGCGTTGAACGCACCTTTACAGCCACCTCAATACCTTGAGAAGGAAAATTATCTAACGACTCATCACCAAGCCAATTCACGTCACGTAAAAAAAGCTTATGCGTTTCTAACATTTCACGCGGTCCAACAATAACACGTGCATTTTCCACATCGAGATAAACCACATAAAGCGCTTCACCCGTTGACACCCCAATACCACGACGTTGACCAACCGTATAATTAACAATTCCCGAATGTTGACCTAAAATCTTTCCATCAATATGGACAATAACGCCAGGATTAGCTGCTTCTGGACGCAATTTTGCGATAACATCTGAATATTTTCCTTGTGGAACAAAACAAATATCCTGACTATCATGCTTATTGGCAACCACAAAGCCCATTTCTGCTGCCATTTCACGAACGCGGGCTTTTGGAAGGTCACCAAGTGGAAAACGCAGATAATCAATCTGTTCTTGTGTCGTTGCAAAGAGAAAATAACTCTGATCACGATCATTATCGAGAGGACGAAAGAGTGCTCGATGTGCTCCGTGGGAACGCGAGCGAATATAATGTCCCGTAGCTAAAGCATCTGCACCCAATTCGCGTGCCGTCGCTAATAAATCAGAAAACTTAACCGTTTGATTACATGCAATACATGGTACTGGTGTCTCTCCATGAGCATAGCTTTCTGCAAAAGGATCAATAACAGCTTCGCGAAAGCGCTTTTCATAATCAAGAACATAATGCGGTATTCCTAATGTTTCTGCAACGCGGCGTGCATCCTCAATATCTTGTCCTGCACAACACGCCCCCACCCGATGCGTTGCTGCCCCATGATCATAAAGCTGCAGCGTAATGCCAATAACATTATACCCTTCCTTTTTCAAAAGACCTGCAACAACCGATGAATCAACCCCCCCCGACATTGCAACAACAATGCGAGAATCCTTAGGTCGTCCTGGTAAATCAAGACTGTTTAAAAACATGTATTCATTCTCTATTTAATGCTCTGTTTAATGGCTACCCATATGTTAACATTCTGATGCACACTCTTCAGCACTTTTACACGATTGATTGTCTTTATATTGTTTTTTTATCTTTTCCACAACCATAGGCATTACTTTCTTAAAAGCTGCTGCAAACAAAAAAGAATGATAGAAATAAGGCATAATGACAATCGTTTGGGAGAAATCCTTTTATAAAACCTTTTTTGTTCTTTTTAAAATATGGTAAAATATTACAAGAATCTCTTCTACACTGCACTTGAGCTTCTTTTTACATTCTCAATCACTTTATTAATTTTTTCTTTCAGCGCGTTTAGCTCTTTTTTAAATTTCATGCTCTATAAACGAATCAAGTCCTTGACGAAAGGTAGAGGATACAAATGACCAATTTAATAAAAACACAAATGAAATATGTTATTGGGCCAGATGGAAGTCCGCTTACAATTGCCGACCTACCGCCGCAAACAACACGGCGCTGGGTGATTCGTCGCAAAGCTGAAGTTGTTGCGGCTGTCAGAGGTGGATTGTTAAGTCTTGATGAAGCGTGCCAACGTTATACTTTGACTGTAGAAGAATTTCTTTCATGGCAAAGTTTGATCGATGAACACGGTTTAGCGGGATTACGAACGACCAAGATTCAAAACTATAGGCATTAAGTTGCCATTGATTACGATTCGACAACATAAAGGAATTTATAAAACAGCCAAACTTGATAAAAATTTGGCTGTTTTATACTATATCCAAAAGATAAATCTGAAAGAATGGATTTTTCAATAATTGCTTTTATCATCCAGCCATTAAATTAGCCAACCATTGAATTAGATTGAATCAAAATATCCTCATCATCCGCAACAATCTTCTTTTCTCGTGCTTCCAAAAGCTGTGCACGTTGCAGCTCCGTATTAGCTTCATGGAGAGCAATTTCAGCGTTTGTTTTTTGAAGCTGTAAATCACGAATTGAATTGATCAGATTATCACGTCTTTGCCGCGCTGCACGCGCAAAAGCAGAATAAGCAAAATGGTGAACATCATTATTTCCAGATTTACGTTCTTCATTAGTAATCTGTGCTTCCAGCTCTAACACCATTCGTTCAAATTCTGCGATCATCATCTCAAGCTGTGCAATTTCACGGCGCTTTCCACGCACTTGAAACATCCTCAATCGCACCATATTTTCTCGTGGCTTCATACTCACTACTCCTTGATTGCTCCAACTCAAAACTCGCATTCACACCCAATAAATATCTTTTAGTTATATGTCTATCCGACAAAAACAGTCTATATTGACTTGAAATTATAATAATTTTCAACTTTCATTAAAGCATCTGAAAATACAATCTGCTTTAAAGAGCAATAACTATTTCTTTACTTCCCCCCCATTATAAAATGAAGAGGTTTAAAGCTCAGTAAACAAACACTGAAATTGTAAAAAAGTAATTTATAATGCTCTTTTACAAATTTTTTTAAGTTAAAGTTTATAGAAAAAGCCCTTCTTTTTTATTATGTTAAAAAATATGCGATTTTTCTAAAATAATTTTGTAGCCTCTTTCAAAAATAAAAATATTTTGTTAACCACTATCATGGATAGTGGGGAATTTAGTAGTGATTGTTACGCGTACTACTGAAATATTCATAAACACTTTGTTATAAGTGTTTGATTTCATGAATTGTTTTTATAGCAGTGGTTTTGCTAACTGATTATAAAATAGAAATGCTCCTTATGATTCGTGAAGGAGCGAAGTGAGGGATCTAAAATGCGCGTATTATTAATTGAAGATGATAGAGCAGTTACTCAAAGCATTGAGTTGATGTTAAAGTCGGCTAACTTTAATGTTTATATCACTGATCTGGGTGAAGAAGGTATCGATTTAGGAAAACTCTATGATTATGATATCATTTTGCTTGATCTGAATCTCCCTGACATGTCAGGGTATGATGTCTTGCGGACTCTAAGGTTGGCAAAAATAAAAACTCCTGTCCTGATCCTTTCTGGTATGAATGCCATTGAAGACAAGGTCCGTGGTTTTGGCTTTGGAGCAGACGACTATATGACGAAGCCTTTTCATAAAGATGAGCTCATTGCACGTATCCATGCAGTTGTTCGTCGTTCTAAAGGACATGCACAATCGGTTATTGTTACCGGTGACCTCACCGTTAACCTTGACGCAAAAACCGTCGAAGTTGCAGGACGCCCCGTTCATTTAACCGGTAAAGAGTATCAAATGCTAGAGCTTCTCTCTTTACGCAAAGGCACCACCCTTACCAAGGAAATGTTTCTCAATCATCTCTATGGTGGAATGGATGAACCAGAACTAAAGATTATCGATGTTTTTATCTGTAAATTGCGGAAAAAATTGGAAGCAGTCTCTTCTAGTGTAAATTACATTGATACTGTTTGGGGACGTGGTTATGTATTACGTGATCCAGTTGAAGAGAACGTACGAAAAACCGCTTAAGCAGTGAACATGCACATTGTAAAATCTCGGAATGTAGCGGGCCGAGATTTTTTCCCGAGATCTTTTCTTTGTTAAAAGTAGAAAACTCGCACACCAAAAATCTCATATAGAAAGCGCTTAAAGCTTAAGAAGTAACCACACCAAATTTACACATATAACCCTATCGCTCATTAAGTTCAATCGAAGCCACTTTTCCCAACACGGCTTAAGCGCTTCTCTCTTATTCAAAGCTTTTTTACACTTTCTAAAACAATACAACGATCACTTTCATCAATATTTATTTTCATCTCTGTCATCTGAGCAAGTAACATTGTGTGATAAAATTGGATGACATGTGCATCAATAAGCTCTTCTTGAACTTCTCCACGAAATAACGCAAGAAAATGAGGGGGTATACGGAGAGTTTTACCGAAAACCTCAAATCGAAAAGAACGTTTATTTTCTTCTTGAAAAATCATAACAACAATTTCACCACCACGAGAAACTGTTGCGTTTGCAATCAATAATAAATTAAGCAAAAGTTTAACTTCATCTTTTGGTAACAATAAAGAAGAAGCTTGCCATTTTAAAGTTGCTTTTTCTTCTTGCATATATTGTTGAGCAACCTGCTCTGCAGCCCGTGTATCTATTTGTCCTCCTCTTGCACCAGCAAAACCAAAAGCCAATCGCGCAAATTGTAGACGTGCAGCAGCACTCGCAACGGATAAACGCACCAATTGTAAAGCATCTTCTTCAGCTCCTCCTTCATCATAAAGCTCCATTGCATTTTGAATAGCCCCCACAGGTGAAATCAAATCATGGCAAATACGACTACAAAGCAAAGCAGCAAGATCCATAGGCTTCAAAGAAACATCTAACGTCATAATGATTGAAAACTCCTAGATTCAAAAAAACAAACTTTATTTTAAAGAAAAACTCTTAACATCTGATGCATAATAGGAAACATTAACAATTATGCTAAAAAAAATTCAGAAATAAATTCAAGAATTTAAATAACCTCATATCTTATTTTTTATTTGAATAGAATGAAAATTCTAATATTATCTTTTTGTTTATCACTAATAAAAGGAGAAAACTCCATGGCTCTCTCTGTGCTCAAATACTGGTACAAAAATATTATATCTTTAATCTTCCTTTTATTCATCACCATAAACACTGCACATGCTCAACTAAAACCAATAGAGCAAAACGAACCCCATTATTCACTCCAAGAAATTATTGATTCTGGTCATATTTTTTTTGGAAAAACAGTCAGTGGTCTGGCTGTTGCAATTCAAAATATTTTTTCACAATACGGTTATCCCAATGCCTATATTTTAGGAGAAGAAGCTTCTGGTGCCTTTTTTGCTGGATTAACCTATGGCGAAGGAAGAGTTTTTACCAAAAGCTATGGTCAACATAAAGTTTTTTGGCAAGGTCCCTCAGTAGGATGGGATTTTGGCGGACAAGGCTCCCGTTTAATGATCTTAGTTTACAATCTTAATAGCATAAATAATTTATGGAGACGCTATGGTGGTATTTCAGGTTCGGCCTATTTAATTGCAGGTGTTGGTTTTCATGTCCTCAAATACCATAATACCTTGTTAATCCCAATACGTACAGGAATCGGCGCACGACTTGGTATCAATATAGGATATTTAAAATTAACACCTAGACCGACATGGAATCCGTTTTAAACGTATTCTTATTTGAAAAGGGGTATTATGCTTATTCAATCGTTTCTTTTTTTTATTCTTGGAGTTGCTTTCACTTCTTGGTTACTGGTGCTTTTGTCTCCTTTCATTTGGCGTAAAGCCGTTCATTTTGCGTATAAAGATGTTTGTGCGCAAATGCCATTATCACTCGCGGAAATAGAAGCAAATCACGATTTTCTCCGTGCACAACATGCTGTAGAATTAGCAAACAACCAACAAAAGTACGAATTTTTGCAAAAAAAATACGCCCAACAACAAATACAACTGAGCCAAGTAACAGAACAATTTTATCGGGTATGCCTCCCCACACAAGACACTCTCACCAAAGAAGCGATAGCAATCAAACAAAATATCGCCACGATACACACTTTCAAAGGAAAGAAACACGATGCGAGAAAAAATCGCACACTATCAACAACGTTTACAAAAAATCCAAACTCATGAGCTTGACACGACTGCTAACCACCAATTGCTGGAAGAACTCCGTGAAGAAACAAAAGAACTTGCAGCAACATTGGCAGCTCAAATAGCGCTACAAGAGGGGGATGCATCAACCATCAACACATTGATTCAAAAATCCAAAAGCAAAAATGACCTAGCATCACGTATTCGCAAAAAAATAACTTTTCTCTCCAAAAACCCCGTTAAATAAGTTATCTTTTAAAACACCTTAAATGAAGAGTAAAATCAACAAAGGTTCATTGTAACTTTCATAACCCAAATTCTTTTATTAAACGTGACTTTCTTGCTAAGCTAAAGAACAAAGTTTCTTAACCTATACCGTTATGTTAAAAAATATCTTCTTGTCTAGCAGATTCACTTGCTAATCATATTACCAACCTAAAGGACAACATTTCATAGGTCTTAGAAAGCAAATAATACCAAAAACATTGGTTACACACTCTAACAAAAAATACCTTCTAAGAAGGGTCACCAATAGAGCTTTTACCATAATTTTAAGGATAAAAACACGCTCTCAAGAGTGATAAAAATCTCTTATTTTTTGGATAATCATATCCTGATCCGTTTGTGTCAAGTAAGGATGCATTGGTAAACTCAAAACACACTCTCCTAAAGACTCTGAAACAGAAAGGGAATCTTTTACATAATAAAAGTGTTTATAAGCTGGCTGTTGATGTAAAGGAGTTTTATAATAAACCATTGTAGGAATAGATTTTTTTTGTAAAAAATCTTTTAATTTATCACGTTCTTTTACCTTAATCGTATATTGTGCATAAGCAGAACGAATATTTTCTCCTATTTCTGGAACTGTAACAATATCTCTTAAGCCATTGGAATAGCGTTGAGCTATTTCTACACGCTTTTCCATTTCATCTTCAAAGATCGCAAACTTTTCTAGTAAAATTGCAGCCTGAATGCTATCTAGGCGCGAATTCATACCAATACGTACATTGTCATACTGCGTTTCACCTTTACCATGAAACAAAATAGAGCGTAAAAGTTCTGCAAAATGATCATCATTGGTCATCATAGCGCCTCCATCGCCATAACATCCTAATGGTTTTGCAGGATAAAAACTTGTAGCAGCCACATCAGCAAAAGCACCGCACATAGTATTACCGCTTCTTCCACCCATAGACTGAGCAGCATCTTCAATTACAAAAAGATTTTCCTTTGCTGCCACTTGAGAAATTTCCACATAGTCAGCAGAAAGCCCAAATAAATCAACGGCAATAATAGCCTTTGGCTTTAGACGACTCTCTTTTTTTACCATTTCGATAGCGTAAGAAAGTTTTTCAACATCAATATTGAATGTATCAGGTAAAACATCAACAAAAACAGGCTCAGCCCCCACCAAAGCAACCACTTCAGCCGTTGCTGAAAATGTAAAACTAGGACAAAACACAGCATCCCCTGGACCAATATTTTTAGCCATAAGAGGCATCTTCAAAGCATCTGTTCCATTAGCACATGCAATCACATGTTTAACACCAAGATATTCTGCCAATTTCTCTTCAAATTCTGTTACTTTTGGCCCCAAAATATACTTACCACTCGCGACCACATGCGCAATTGCAGAATTAATTTTATCTTCAATACGCGCACGCTGCGCCCCAAGGTCGATGAATTGCATATTAACTCCATTGATCATCACAAGAATGCAAAAGCGCTACCTATCTCTTTTATCTATCATAATTGACACCAGCAGCTGTTAAAATCCGTAAAACCGCAATAGCATCATCACCATTTGTACGAGGTGGTTGACGCGTTTCAATACAATGAAGAAAGTGCCGTAATTCGCGAGTAAGCGGCAAGTCTTCACAAACATCAATGTAATTCAGCTCATCCATGCTAAAAGCCCACTCTTGATTTTCTTTCCAAACGGCAAAATGGTGCATTGCCAATTTACGGCTCCATGGTTCCATATCATCAAAAACGAGCATAGCCTTTGTTCCAACAACAGTTAAACGCCTCTCACGATAAGAACTCAAGCGTGAAGTAAAAAGATGACTACGCACACCATTTGGAAAAGTCATATGAATATGAGAAAAATCAGAAATCTGATCGACGACAGCAGCCCCCTCACCGCGAATTTCGGAAGGTTCACATCCTGTCAACGCCAAAATCATTGAGAGATCATGAGGAGCAAGATCCCATAAAGCATCACTGTGTGTGTGAAATTTTCCAAAGCCTAATCTATGAGAATAAATATACCGCACATCTCCCACTTCTCCGTTTTTCACCAATTCACACATTTTTTCAAAAGCCGGATGAAAACGTAAAATATGGCCCACCATAAAAACTCGCTCATAAGCCTCAGCCTCCTGAACTTGGCGTTTAGCATCAGAAACATTCAAGGCTATTGGTTTTTCCACCAAAACATCTTTACCATTTTTAACAGCACGGAGCACATTTTGCGTATGCAATTGTGGCGGCAATGCTAATACCAGCGCATCAATATCTCGATGCGTAAAAAGATCATCTGGTGTAACAAGCTCTACACCATACATCGTTGCAAAACTAGCAGCACGATCATTATCAATATCAGAAACTGCTGCCAAAGCCCCGAGAGAGTGGAGTGTCCGTATATGATTTTCACCCCAATGACCGCATCCTAAAACCGCTACACGTGGCACCATTTTCATGCCTTACCTTACTTTATCATATAAAATTACACTTTTACATATCGAGGATAAAATAGAATGACAAGAGAAAAGCTTAAAAACGATGCTTGACATCTTACTATTCTACCCCTTATATCCGCAAAAGATGTAATTATTTACAATTATAATTGCTTATTTTGGCGAAGTAGCTCAGTAGGTTAGAGCAGAGGAATCATAATCCTTGTGTCGGGGGTTCAAATCCCTCCTTCGCTACCATTGCTTTTGTAGCTTGTGTGGCTTGCCAGCGGGTTTTGTGTAGCTTGCCAGCGGGTTTTGTGTAGCTTGCCAGCAGGTTTTGTATAATTTGCCACTAGGTTTTTTAGCAATTTATTTTTTTCAAAGAGTTTTAAAGGTGCTCTCAAAGGGTCTTCAAAGACCTTATTTAAAGGTCATTGAAAGCC